>JBKOWV010000126.1:0-17353 GCA_046724585.1 Verrucomicrobiota bacterium | reverse complement strand
GCGTTGGCGTTGGCGTAGCGGTTGGCGTCGGGGTTGGCGTAGCGGTCGGCGTTGGCGTAGGCGTAGCGGTCGGCGTTGGCGTAGGCGTAGCGGTCGGCGTTGGCGTAGGCGTAGCGGTCGGCGTTGGCGTAGCTGTCGGCGTTGGCGTGGGCGTGGGAGTCGGCGTCGGTGTTGGCGTAGGTGTGGGAGTCGGCGTCGGTGTCGGTGTAGGTGTGGGTGTCGGCGTAGGCGTCGGAGTTATCGTCGGCGTAGGCGTAGGCGTTGGCGTAGGCGTAGGGGTTGGCGTTGGGGTCGCTGTAGGGGTAGGTGTAGGAGTAGGTGTCGGTTCGCAGTTCGCAACAAACACTTGGCCTGATGCTACAACGAAGTGACCAATCCAGATTACCGCCCAATTATGCAGCCCCGGGGTGACAACTACCTCACCTTGAGCGTTCAGAACTATCGGCGCACCGTTGATTCGGAATTGAAGGTTGGGAAACAGTAGGTTTCCAACGAATTTGATTCGTGATGCGTTCTGCCCTGTAACACACGGAACCGCTTGCACGGAGAATAACCCGGGCGTAGGCGGTGTAGGTGTCGGTGTAGGTGTAGGTGTAGGCGGTGGGGGTGTAGGTGTCGCCGTGGGTGTTGGAGTGGGAGTAGGCGTTGGCTCGCCGCATATCTCGATCTTGAATCGCACAATGTAAAACGGTTCGTTCACATAGGCGACATTACTTTGCCAGCAAAATGTGTAACCATTCCTTGTGAATGTCCCAGCGTAGCTGGCAACATTGGACGCCTTCGAAGTTCCCGCCTTTATCTTGCTCGTGATCTTTAGTCCCTGGGTTTTCTTGGGAAGACTGCCCATGGCTGATGTCAACACTCTGGCGTCATTCTTTGCAGGCGCGGACCAGTTCGATTGGTTGATCGCCGCGATTGTCTTTTTGACATTCGCATTGATCGCTTTCTTATAGCCTTTCGCTTCCGCGGGACCGATGCGGAACCTAGTGTCCTCTTGGATGGTTGTTGTCGTGATTGTTCCAGCAGCAAAGGCTGGTTGGCTGGTCGCCATTACGGCAACCGCCAGCATACCTAGTATTGTTATTATTTTGTTTTTCATTTTCTTGTTCGCAGTTGATCAAGCCTTTGTCACCCGAGTTTTAGCCGGTGCTTGACTTGTTCGAGCGGGGGGCTTGGATTTGCTCGCGAGAGCTGCCTTGCTAGTTCGGCATTGATGCTTCCATTTCTTAGGTCCTTCTCCGGAAACGGCGGAGGGAGGTTCTCGAAAAAGATCTGTTACTGACTGTTTGCAGGCGAAGCTGACAGCTTGCGCCATAGAAGCCCTACAGAAGGTATCTGGAGTAGGAGCAGAGGTATGAGAAACAGTAAGAAAACAGAGCGCTTTACCGCGTTTTCCAAATACGAAAGGCGACTGATATTTCTACCAGTCGCCTTCCTATTAGTGTCTAGGGGCCTTTCGGCTTTCCCAGGAGCTTTATTTGGAACTCTGGTCCATGAGGCTCACTTCTTTCTCCGGAAAAGGCGGAGTGAAGTTCTCGAAAAAAGTTAAATTTTTTCTGGAGCGCGAATTTTACGGCGCGGCAAAGGCGCAATCGAAGGTGCCCAATTCGGGGAACCGCGGATTACGCTGATGTCGCCGATATTCGGAACATAGATTTTTAATCTGTGCGGCCAGCCCCGAAAGCTTTCGGAGCACAGACAAAGTGCCTTTGTTCCGCCCGGCAGCATCGCCTTGCCAAACGGCCGCTCGTGCTCGGGATTGGTCACATCCCTGCGGCACGAATTCGATTAGAATCGCAAGTACGAGCGAGTGAAACGCGATCGCCGGAATGTCTATGTCGATATTTGAAACTGCGCTCCGCGATGCTGAACAAGGACGGGCGATTTCCCAGTCAGCGGCGATTAGCGTCCTTCGCAAACGCTTCGGTTGGCCAAGGGAAACCGCCTCCTTGGCGTCACATGCGGTTGCCAGAATGTTTATGGCGATCTTTGAAGGTGAGCTCGGCGACGCCCGATTTATCGAGCTCACCCAATCCTTCTGCGACCATGCGATTGTATTGGTCCTTGGTCGCGCGTGCGAGTGGTAATTCAAGACCGAGACTCCGCGCAAGATTCAGCGCGATGCCGCTGTCCTTGGCGGCGTGAGCGGCGGAGAAAAAGCAGGTATGCTCGCGGTTTTGCATGTCTTCGCCGTCTGTCTCGAGCACGCGCGAGGCGGCGCCGGTTTGCGAGAAGACTTTTCTCAACATTTCCAAATCGAGACCGAGCGCCGCACCCAGCGCGAGTCCTTCGGCCAGACCAGCGGTGTTGATGTTCATGACCATGTTGACCAGCGCTTTTACTTTGGCCGCTTCGCCGGCTTTGCCGATGAAACGCACGGTTGATCCAAGCTCCTTCAAAATCGGCTCGGCTTTGCGAAACGCGTCTTCACTTCCGCCGCACATCAAATAAAGAGAGCCTTCGCGCGCCTGCGTGATGCTCGACGCCATGCAAGCTTCAAGCGTTTGAGCCTCGGCTTTACGAGCTAGCTTTTCCACGTCGATATGGACCTGCGGCGAGAGAGTCGCACAATTGATGAACAATTTGCCGCGCGCATTAACCAGGAGATTGTCCCCACTTCGACTGAAGATTTCCCGCATCGCCCCGTCATCGGTCACAACCGTAAAGATAACGTCCGATTCCGCGGTAACTTCCGATAAATCCTGGCTCGCCGGACAACCAAGTTCCGCCGCCAGCGATGTCGCGGCCGCACGATTTGTGTCGTAAACAGCCGTGACATGAAAGCCACGATCCTTCAATCGACGCGCCATGTTTCCGCCCATCCGACCAACGCCAACGAAACCAATGTTCATGTTTGATGTTTGAGGTTTGGGGTTTGATTTCTACTCGAACTTCGTCGTCCGGCTGTAAAGATAGCCGTCAGCTCGTCGGCTTCTCTAAGCAGCCCACTAAGTTTGTTTGCAGGAAGCAAATTGCCGTCACGAATCACCTCTAACCAATACACGGTTTCATCGGCTTCTTCAGCAACGAGACCCAGCTTAGCCGCAAATTCGGCGCGTGAGCGAGAGCGACAAGCTGCGCGATAGTTGGCACCCACAGAAGTGCCGCTGCGAACAAGCTGATTTCCAATGGCGCGGCCGGATGTTGTGCGAGGTAAATGGTCTACCAGTTTCAGAATGCGCAACGCGAACGCTTTTGTACGTGTTAGTAGCTCCGCCTTGCTCATCTTGCGAAGCTACACCAAACATCAAACATCAAACATCAAACTTTCCCGGCGAAAAATGGGTTGTGCGCTTTCTCTTCCCCCACTGTGGTCATCGGCCCATGTCCCGGACAAATGATCGTTTCATCCGGCAGCGTTAGGATTTTCTTGAGATTATTTTGCAGAGCATCGTCGTAGGAAACGCTTCCGCCGCCCATGGAGCCCGCGAAAAGCGAATCGCCCACAATTGCAATCGGGCGCGAGAGACCCCTTACCACATACGTCATCCCACCACGGGAATGGCCCCAGGTCAGGCGGGTGTCGATCTCCAAATTGCCGAGTCGAAACCGTTTTCCTTCTTCGATTGCTTCCGCGCCGGGAACTGGTTCGCCAGCGGGGGTAAAAACCCCTCCAGCGGTTTCCTCGCGCAGGCGCGGCAGGTCCGCGACATGATCGGCGTGGGCATGGGTAAGGAGAATGAGGTTCACGTTTAATTTATGGCGGTTGGCAAAGCGCACCATCTCACCGCAGTCCGCGCCGGTATCAAAAGCCGCCGCCGCACGACTGGACGGGTCCCAGACCAGATAGGCGTTGACCGTCATGTCGTGATAATGCGTGTTGAATTGCGCGAGGTAGCCTCGCTCTTCAATTTTTTCCGGATGCCATTTGCCCTTGGCCAGTTCGCAAAGCACCCGCCCGGCGAGACCCAAAACCGGCGCCACGCTTAACAGGGCCGGCTCCTCAAAATCACCTTCGCGCAGCTGCCGGATTTTTTGCGAACTGACACGCGCTTTTTCCGCCAGTTCAGAATCGGAAATGCCCAGGCCACGCTGCGCTTTTCCGATAATGTCACCGACGTTGTCTTCCAGTGGGATCATTCGTTTATTCGCTGTAGGTCACGAAAGCTCAACTCTATCAGGAGCGCAATGTTTACGGTTTCGCCACGTTAAATCGTTAAGCCGTTGAACTGTTGAAGGGTTGAATCGTGGAAGTGTGTCCGCTGCAACGATGTAAAGATTTTAACCAATTATGCTGGCTGCGGCACTCAACGCGCGATCAACACGCAACTCGGAGATTTTGCGCAATACGAGTTCCTCAAGCAGCTCGGCAGCATCGGCAACTGAAAATGGCTTGCCCGTCTCTTTCTCAATCGATGTCATTGCGACTTGATTAATGCCGCAGGGAACGATGTGATTAAAAGGCGAAAGATCGCCGTGCACATTCAACGCGAATCCGTGCATTGTAATCCAATGACGCACCCCCACGCCGATGGATGCAATCTTACGATTCTCAATCCAAACGCCGGTAAGCAATTCGCGCCGCGACGCGCCGATACCGTAATCGGCGAGAAGTTCAATGAGCAATTGTTCGATCCACCGCAAATATCTGTGTAAATCCTGCCCGCGTCGGCGCAGATCGATAATCGGGTATCCCATCAATTGGCCAGGCCCATGGTAAGTCGCCTGGCCGCCACGGTTGATGGAAAAAAGAGGGTGCGGCAGATGCGCCGCACCGCGCAAGCTCGATCTGTCCGGTGTGCGGCCAATTGTGTAAACCGGTTCGTGTTCAAGCAAAAGCAATTCGTCGGCTGACGAACGATCCTCTCGCTTCTTCGCCACGATTTCTTCCTGCAAGGCGAGCGCGCTGGTGAATTCCATCCGCCCAAGCCAACGCACGCGAAGAGCAGCAATCCCCTCGCCTGCCCGGCCGAAGCATTGCGAAGGGGGGTTCATATTCGCGTCGCCCCCGGGATCCCGAGGCGTGCCACGTCTTGTGAGCGCAGGTGCGTCAACCCGATCGCAAGCGCGTCCGCCGCATCCACATCCGGTGTTTCCGTCAGACCCAAAAGGGCACGGACCATAAAGGCAACCTGATTTTTACCGGCTGCGCCCCTGCCTACAGTCGCCTGTTTGATCCGATTTGGGGTGTATTCAAAAATGGGCAATCCGTTTTCCGCCGCAGCCAGAATGGCCGCTCCCCGCGCCGCCCCAAGGATAATGGCGGTCTTATAGCTTTGCACGTAAATGACCGATTCCAGGGCGCAACAGTCCGGTTCGTGTTCCCGAATTAATCCAGTAAGCCGATCGCGAATCGCCACCAGGCAGGACGAGGAACGCATCGAGCTCGCGTTGTGAATCGTCCCGAAATAGAGGGAGCGCGGTTTGCCATTGTTTGCGTCGACAATCGCGACACCGGTGTTGCGCAAAGAAGCGTCAATGGCAAGCACACGCATCGCTGTAATCTTAGGATCGGGAATGCCCCGTTCAAGATAGAATCATTGTGACGATAAGCCAGCCGGCGGCTAATTTGGCGCCCGGGCTTAAGCGAGCACCTCGCGGCGATTGAGCAGGATTTCGCGCAGAGCGGCGCGTTTTTCATTGAGCAGGCCCTCTCTCGCGGCGCGCACGGCTTCGAACAGATCACCGGCCTGGTATAAACGAGGGACTGTGACGTAATCAGCCCCAGCGTCGAGAAGCTGAGCTGCCCCTGTGAGGACGTCGGCAGTGGCGATGATTTTGGCAGTGGGATTAAGTCCGCGCAGCAGGCGAACTAACCGCTCGTTAGTCGTGCCTTTGAGCAGCGAATCTGGAACGCTTGAAATGAGCACCTCGGCTTTATCCACGCCAGCATGCACCAGCGTCTCACGGTGTGAAACGTCGCCATAGATGACGCGAACATGCCGCTGGAGGAGGCCATCGCGCGCCGCGGGGCTGAAGTCCACCACCGCGATATCTGCGATCAATTCAGGGGTGTGACGCTGGAGCTCTTCCAGCAGCGAGCTGGCAGCGCGGAAGAAGCCAACGAAAACAATCCGAGCTTCGTGCTCGCCGGTTCCGCCGAGGGCGTCCGCGTCCGAGGGCACGTGGTCGAGATCACGGAGGCCGCGCTTTTTCAACCACGGGATAAGCGCCCGGACGAGGCCATCAGATTTTGCCATCCCAAAAGTGGAGACGACCGCAAGGAGAGTGAAGGCCAGCGCGACGAGGCCGCCAGTGGCAGGGCTGGCAAGGTGACCTGCCTGCGCGCCGAGGGCGAGCACGACAAGCGAGAATTCGCTGACCTGGCATAGGTTCAACGCAGGGACGATGCTGGTGCGCAGTCCCTGACGCATGAGATATAGCGGGGTGAAGGTCGTTGCGATCCGAGTGACGACGACAAACGCAGCGAATACGAGCGCCCAGCCCACGAGGCTGCCGGTCGGCAGCGGAATTTGCATCCCGATGGCGACGAAAAACAGCGTCACGAAGAAGTCGCGCAGACTGATCACCTTTGCAGTCACATCGAGCGCATATGGAAAGGTGGAGAGGGCGACGCCTGCCACTAACGCACCCATCTCACGAGAGAGATGCAGCCTTTGACCAAATTCGCCAATGAGAAAACACCAGGCGATCGCGCCGACCTGCATCAATTCGGGCACCCGAGCGACGCCACGAAAGATCGCCGGTAGCACGTACCGGCTCACAGCAAATGTCGCGACCACAAGGATGATCACGCGCAGCAGCGAGAAGAGTAAAATGCTTGGAGCCAGGTGTTCGAGGTTGGGCTGGATCGCGAGAAAGAGGATGGCCGCAAGGTCCTGGAGCACCAGCATGCCTACGGTGATGCGTCCGGGCAAGGTGTCGAGTTCCTGCTTGTCGTAGAGGACTTTCACGATGATGACCGTGCTGCTGAGCGCGGCGGCAACGGCGAGATAAATCGCGTCCCATTTCCCGCCGCCAATAGCGAAGCCGCAAAGGCGGAAAAAGATTATGCCGAGCACCACTCCGCCGGTGATCTGCACCAGCGCAGTGAGCGTAATGGAGCGGCCGGCACCGGCAATCTTCTTCAAGTCGATCTCAAGCCCAATCATGAACAACAGAAAGATCAGGCCCAACTCGGAGATCGCCGAGATCGATTCCGCAGATTCAATAAAGCCGAATCCCATTGGGCCGAGCGCGAATCCGCCGGCGAGGTATGCGAGGAGCAATGGCTGCCGGGCAAACTGTGCCGCCAACCCGAGCAGCCAGGCAGCCACGGTGCAATAAGTGATGTCGCGGATGAGTTCGTGCATGGACGATTTTTGGCGCTTATTCCAGAGCCAGCCACTCGGTCACGCTGAACCAATTGCCGGAGCAGGGCGCATCCCTGATTGGCCTTGGCGCGAGTTGCCACGTCTGCCAGCCAAAAGCGCGCGCTGGGGCAAGATCGGCGGCTTCAGAATCGCCAACGATCAGCGTCTCTTCCGGTCTGATACCGCGCAAACCGAGACGCGTGGTCAGATGGCAGAAAACGTGCGGATCTGGTTTGCCAAACCCATGCGCGAATCCCCAGAAACAGAGCGGACGGGTAAAGATTGAGAGCGCCGCCGCCGCCACGGCTGCCTGCTCGGTATGACCCGGCTCAAGACCGACCGGAAGGAACGCTGCCGCCAGTCCGCGATTACCCTCGAGTGCCAGAGCAAGTTCCACCGCCGTGTGTGGATAGCCATTCGACACGATACCGAGCACCAGGCCGCACCGGTGCATCTTGCGCAGCGCGAGCACCGCTCCGGTCACGGCCCGCGTCGGGCTACGCAACTGCGCGTAAATATAAAGAAAGTCGTGTCGAGCATCGGGAGGGAGCCGTTCCAGTTCCGGCAGCGCGGCCATTACCGCCCGCGGCCAGAAAGCGATCGGATTCGGAATTCCTGCCGCCCGCATAACAGCCTCGTCGCGCGCAACCTCACCGTCTGCCGCAGCATTAAGCGCCGCGAGATCCAGCCGCGCGGGTTGCCCGAACCGTTCCTGCCAAAGCGCCTGCCATCGCGTGTCGGCATCCGGCTGCGGCTCCATTTTTTCGAGCATAGTTCCGTAAACGGAAACGATCACCGCTTTAATGTTCGGTCGTCGCGACGGAGCCATCGCCGCGTAATGTGCCGGTTCCGCGAGGGAAGCACAAGAAAATCGAACCAGCTCATCGCCACGATGCCTGCATCGCGGCGGCGGAAATGGCTTAGCTTATATATTATGATGCGAACCGGACATCAAACTTCGCGAAAAAACCGTAGCCCGGATTTGCAAGGCCTGGCAAAAGTGGTGAGAGCCTTATCGAAATAGGACCTCGCCATGCAAGAAAGCTCAAAATCTCAGCGAAGTCGCGTCAGCGCGGGCTTACTTATGTTTCGTCGAAGAGACGGCGAACTGGAAGTGCTGCTTGTTCATCCCGGTGGCCCGTTCTTTGCCAAAAAAGACGAAGGCGCATGGACGATTCCAAAAGGCGAAGCCGCGCCCGATGAAGATCTCCTCACACGTGCTCAAATTGAATTTGAAGAAGAACTTGGCTTTCGACCGCACGGCAATTGGATCGAACTTGGCTCCATCAAGCAGAAAGGCGGCAAGACCGTTCACGCCTGGGCGTTCGAAGGCGACTTGCCCGACTCCTTCAAACTCAAATCGAATACTTTCGAGATCGAATGGCCACCACGCTCAGGCAAGCGCAAACAATTTCCAGAGATCGATCGCGCGGAATTCTTCCCACAAGAGATTGCGCGCCAAAAAATCAATCCTGCGCAAATTATTTTGTTGGATCGCCTGGCCCACCGTGGGTGAGGTTTAATTCGGCAGGTCTCTGCATGGACTGGCTTGGCGTCACGGCTTCCCGGCGCGGTCAATTCTGGGTACGTTTCTTGCGCGACCACCGGGTGCACCGGCGATTGTCTGCGATCCTTGTGGACGGCCCGGCGGGGCTAGAGCGCATCCAAAATCACGCGCTCGATGTGCGAGTAGATGTTGAACGACGGCGGGCGAAGAAAACCGATTAAGGTCTGGTTGCTTTCACGCGCAAAACTTACCGCCAGTGTCGAAGGCGCTGAGACAGCGGCTACGATGGGAATCCCTGCAGCCAACGCTTTCTGCATAATCTCGAAAGAGGCGCGGCCGCTGACCAGGAGAAGATGTCGGTCCAATGGCAAAAGCCCATCCAAAAACGCGCGACCGATTGCTTTGTCCACGGCGTTATGGCGGCCAATGTCTTCACGAACGATTTTCAAATCACCAGCAGAATCAAAAACCCCGGCTGCATGAATTCCGCCCGTGCGCGCAAAATCGCCCTGGTGTTTTCGCAAGCTGGCAGGAAGCGACAGCAAAGTGTCAACGTCGATCCTGATATTTGACGATCGAATCGCCGGAAAATTTTGGCGGATCGCCTCTACGCTCTCTTTGCCACAAATTCCGCAACTACTTGAAATCGTTCCGAAGCGTCGCGCCGAGTTTAGTTTCAATTTCACGCCAGCCGCGAGGTTAACCATGACCACGTTCCTGCGGGTGGCAGAAATTTCCGCGATCTCCCGAGGCTTGCGGATAATTGCTTCCGAAACAAGAAAACCAGCTGCAAGTTCTTCATCGTGACCCGGTGTGCGCATTGTCGTCGCCAGCGCCTTGCGCCCAATGCGAATCTCGAGCGGCTCCTCGATCGTGAGATCGTCCGGTTGATATTCCAGTTCGCCGTCGCGTTTTCGGCGGATAATCTTTTGCGAATCGATCCCGCTTTCTTTCATGTGAAACAAACTTCCCGATGTTATCATTGAGTGCGGTGGAAATCTGTCATCTTTACATTTCGCCCCGCCACAATTTTGTCGGCCATCACGGGCGCGAACCGGACGACTATCCTGCCACCGAAGTTCCCATGATCGAGTGCGTAGCTGGTCGCGGTATTCGCGGTGATCGCTATTTCGATTTCAAAGACAATTACAAGGGACAGATCACATTTTTTGCGCTTGAGGTTTTTGATGAACTTTGCGGCGCACTCCAGTTGCACGATTGTTCGCCCGCGTTAGTCCGTCGCAACGTCATGACACGCGATGTCGATCTTAACGAACTAATCGGCCAGGACTTTGAAGTTCAAGGCGTTCAATTCCACGGAACAGAGGAATGCCGACCTTGCTACTGGATGGATCAGGCTATTGCCGCTGGCGCGGAAGAATTTCTCAAGGGGCGCGGTGGGTTGCGCGCCAGGATGTTAACGAGTGGAGCATTGCATTCTTCCGCGAGGATTCCTGCCGGCACGGAATGAACATCAGCGCGGTGTTGCTCGCCGGCGGCCAATCGCGTCGCATGGGCCGCGACAAAGCAACAATCCTTTTCCGCGGAAAACCGCTTTGGCAAATTCAACTCGATCTCCTGCATAAATTGCAACCGGCAGAAATCTTCGTCTCAGCGCGAACTGATCCGGCCTGGCGACCGCCAGATGTAACGTTTGTGCCGGATGAGTCCCCGTCGCGCGGACCGCTCAGTGGGCTTGCTGCATCACTGGCGCAGATGCGCACCGCGCACCTCCTGGCGCTCGCCATCGACATGCCGTTCATGAGCGACAAATATCTACGATTTCTTTGCGACCAGATCGAGCCGGGCTCCGGCGTTGTGCCCATGATCGGAGACCGCGCTGAGCCACTGTCCGCGATTTATCCCGTTGAAGCAGCTGTCGATCTTAATGCCGCCCTGTCTGGCTCGGACTTTTCGCTGCAAACCGTGACAAATCAGCTTATCAAGGACGGCGGATTACGAGCCGTTAGTGTCGCAGGAAAAGAGAAAGAATTTTTCCGGAATCTCAACAAACCAGCTGCCATGTGTTAATGAAACGCGCAAAGCTGTCACTCGGAGTCGCGTTTTATCAAGGAAGCTTTATCAGGCGCGCTTGGACTTGGTTTCCATCCACGCGGAATATCAAGTAATGGTGAAAACCGCCGTTCTCCGGCGTGCCTTCCAAAGGTCCTCCTGCACCACCCGAGACCAGATAAAATGGCTGTTGCCGGGAGGGATCGGTTCGGTTTGGCGGTGGCGTCGTATCACGGGTCTGCGGGTTGTAGTAGAGGTGCTCGTGTGAAGCGAGCACGTACGAAATGTTTGAGTGACGGCTGAACAGCTCTGTCAAACGGCGCGCATTCTCCCGATTCAGTCCCATATCCCACTTCTTCGGCTTGATGGGGTGATGCATAAAAATAAACGTATGCCTGGCTTTGTTTGCATCTAATTCCTCCCTCAGCCAGTCAAACTGCGCAGGGCTGACAAACCCGGGATCGAGATTCACTTCGCCTCCCGCGCCAACTTTTGCGTGGGTCGAGCGTTGGGTTCCGGATGGAGGAATCTCCTCGGAATTGAGAAGGATAAACCGTGAATTACCGTAGCTGAAAGCGCCATGAGTTGGGGCATCGGCAGGCAGTCGCATATTTCCCCGAAACAGAGCCTCCATTTTCGCGCTGCCGACTTCCCTTACGGCATTGCTGCCTGGTACCGGGACCTTGACGTCCATCTCGTGATTGCCTGGTGCCAGGAAGACTGGCCTACAAGCTTTGCGGGCAACTTCGAAAAACGCCTGATACTGCCTTCTGATGACGACAGGATCAACGCTATTGAGTCCGAAGATTGCGTCACCCGTCCAGACAACGAACGCCGGTTTCAGTCTTCGAGCAGCAGCAAAGATCTGCCCGGGAGTCGCTGGCAATGGAAGATCGGGACTCGCCGGCCGGCTGTCACCGGCCACGATGAATGAGAAACTCTCTGTGGAGGCCGGGTGCAAAGGCCCCGTTCCGGGCACTGGTGAAAGTTGCGATGTTGGGTCGACGTTTTGGGGAAGAACACTAGTGCCCAGCGAGATGATGATGACAAGCAACGCAGAAAGCTTGGTCTTTGATTGCATATCTCTCGATCACCGCAATAGGCGCCTGCCACAAGCGCCAGTAACGCCTTTTTCGCGTACTTAGTGGGCAGAATAAAGTTGTTCTTGAAGAGGACGACCAGATTGGGTGGCCATTGCCTTAAAGTTCGAACTGAGTGAGCGTTGTCGCGCGGCGCAAAATGCGCTGCGTAATTCGCTCCCACGAAAAATATCGCGGTGACCACCATCAAGAACATCACCGATTTCGAACAGGGACGTAGCTCCGGAAACGAAGTAATCGATCGCGCCGCATGAACTGGATCAAACGGGTTCGGAGTCTTTGGAATCTTGAGAACATCAAGATCGTCCGGCGAATCATCGTTACCGTTATTGGAGCCACGGTATTACTGATCGGAATCGCGCTCCTGGTTTTGCCGGGTCCGGCGTTTATTGTTATTCCGATTGGACTCGCGATTCTCGCTACGGAATACGCATGGGCGCGACACTGGCTAAGAAAAGTTCGTCAAATGGCGAACGGTGTTATTTCCGGCCGCAGCGCCACGAATCAAAACCGCCAGCTGCGAGATGCCCCTCGAAACGGGGAGACGCATCGTGTCGGGGGAGATTCAGATGATGCGGCAAATCGCCAATAGCATCTATCGCCGCTGAAACCGCATGGCCACCGAACGTCCGCTCGACGAAGCTCCGGAATCAGCGGGTGCAGCTTTGACCGCGTCGCCAGAACGCGCGGATGAAATCTTCCTCGAAGGGCCTCGTCCGCGATTCGAAGAGTTCATCACTCTCTTGCGAGTGATGCGCGATTTCCTGCGCGGATTTCGCACCCTCCACTTCGTCGGTCCGTGCGTCACCGTTTTCGGCTCGTCCCGCATCAAGCGCGACGATCCGCACTACGAACTGGCGCGAAAGATGGGCGCGGCCATTGCGCGGCTCGGATTCACCGTCATGACCGGTGGCGGACCCGGCATCATGGAAGCGGCGAACCGCGGCGCCAAAGAGGTCGGTGGCCGCTCGGTCGGCTGCACCATCGAGCTCGCGTCCGAGCAACCGACAAACGCTTACCTCGACCGGTGCGTGCGGATGCATTATTTCTTCGTCCGCAAAGCACTCCTCGTGAAGTATTCTTACGCCTTCGTGGTCATGCCCGGAGGCGCAGGCACCCTCGACGAGTTGTTCGAGGCGGTGACCCTGATTCAGACCGGCAAGATCAAAAACTTCCCGATCGTGATCATGGGCACAGATTACTGGAAGGAACTGATCGGTTTCATCAACAAAATGGCGCAACACGGAATGATTGCCCCAGCAGATCTACGCCGTACGGTTGGCAGCGCGCTGGCGCCTCGACACAGCGAGGCTTATCGTGAGCTCCGCTCAAGCAGCGGTAAGACCGGCACGGATTACAGCGGATATCAGGATTGACGCAAGCACGGCCTCATCGCGACGATTCCGGAGTTGCGTTCGCGTGCTGTTGAATGCGTCGCGCGTTAACGCAATGGCTTCCCGAGGATCATCGGTCAATCGAGAAGCGAAGCTGTAAACGGCGGGATAGTAACGAGCGACCAAACTATCAAAACGTGAGCTTTTCGTTCTCATGGACGGTCTCCTTTTTAGGTTGGTCGCAGTCTCATCGGCTTTCCTTACATGTCTCGTCCGGAGGGCCGCGCAACCAAGATGTATGTTCCCGCAGCCAGCCAGCCTGTGTGCGAGCGAAACCTGGCCGAGTTCTTTATAACGATCTGTCATTTTGTTTTTTCGGTTGTGCTGATAATGACCCAATGCCCAGCATCCGGCACGTCTGCTTTGATCGGATAGGGTGGGCGTTTCACCGCGAGAATCGTCTCCGAGGAAACGAAGAAAAGGAGCCCAATAATTAGTGAGACGAATGTTTGCTTCGAGACCAGGCGGGAATGTTTACCAGCCGTTAGCAGCTCCGAGATGCCTTGCGCGGCAGCCCTTTTGAGTCCGACGCCGGTCATTCCTAGCGCCGGTCCTGGGGGTATTTCCATTTCTCACCCTCGTTCTACGGAAATGGCGGAACGAAGTTTACCAGAAAAGCGGGAGCGCGAGCATTCTGCTCGCTCTGGCCGGCATGCTGCCGCCCGGCCGACTCAGCCTTGATTCACTCCCGGCCGGGATCACCGATTCCGGCTACAACGAGCGCGGCTTGTCCGATGACGCGGCCGTTAGCTAGCAGCGATTGACTCGTTGGATCCCGTTCGCGTCACTGCGTCGAGCAGCTCTGTCAGGCGCGCCTCGTAAAAGTCACACGCGGGAGATTCGCCATTTGGTTCGATCCACTCGGGATGTTGGATCCGCAGATCATCGTGAATCTGTTGCCGGAGCTCTGTGTAAGTGCGGATTTGGTGAGACATGTCACGCACCTTCTACGGACAGGGCAGGGCGAAGTTCCCAAAAAAGAGGTGCGATCCCAACTTGGTGTCTGGGGCCCATCTCCAGAGACACATAAGATCGATAATGGAGCGAGCATCATCAACGTAGCAGCTCGACCGCACAGCACGCCGGAGCGGTCAAATCAATCGTTGACTCAAGACATAATCGACAAATCACGGGACAACAGTTAAATCAGCAGCCAATCCAATGAGCAAGACCGCAACCGCACCACTCGTCTGCCAGGTCTGCAAGAAACCGAAGTCGCCGCATGACGGCATGGTCGCCGAATTGATCCGGCCGTCGCTTGTTGAGTTTATCAAGAAAAGCGTGCCCGATTGGGACGATAAAGGCTTCGTTTGTCTCGATGATCTCGGCGAATTCCGGAAAGATTACGTAAAGGAAGTGTTGCAGGATGAGATCGGCGAACTTTCGACGCTCGACCAGGAAGTCATCGAAAGCTTGCACGAGCACGAGATTCTCTCCAGCAACATCAGCAGACAATTCGAGAGGAAACTCACTTTCGGCGAGCGGCTCTCAGACCACATCGCCGAGTTCGGCGGGAGTTGGAAATTTCTCATCTCGTTTGGCGCGGTGCTTTTCATCTAGATCGGCATCAACGGAGTCATCCTGGCGACGCGCGCGTTCGATCCCTATCCATTCATTTTACTGAATTTGATCCTCTCCTGCCTCGCCGCCATTCAGGCGCCGATCATCATGATGAGCCAAAACCGGGCCGAGGCGCGGGATCGTTTGCGGGCGGAAAACGATTACAAAGTCAATTTGAAGGCCGAGCTTGAAATCCGGCATCTGCACGAAAAACTCGATCACCTTTTGCGGAAGCAATACAATCGGCTGTTCGAGATTCAGCAGATCCAGATTGAGTTGCTCGAAGAAATCGGCCGCAAGGGCAAAAGTTAAGAGCCAGTTCTCGCGCTATTCGAGCACTGTAGCCACGGCGCTGCGTCGCCGTGCGGGTGGCAACTTCATGGCGCTTTCAATCAATTTCCGATTGAAGAGTGCGCGCGCCATGGGCGCCACTCACATCGGGGACAACAACCACCTTGCACGATGTTTATTTGTTTAATCCTGATGAAGGAGTTGCTGTTGGCGAGGGGGGAGTGATTCTTGTACCACCGACGCAGGCGCTGGCTGGCAAAGCGTTGCCAGCGGTGTGAAAGACAGCCTTAGATCAGTCTCTTTTTTAGCGGCATAAATGGGATTTGGGGCTCGCTACGCGAACGTGTTGTCAGCAAGCCGACAGCTCCAGGCAGCCCCGCGCTCCCTCAGAATTGAGAACCCGCCTCATTCGGTCGTTCTAAAAAGATTTGAAACTTTTCGAGAACTTTGCTCGGCAGTTTCCGGAGAAGAATCTGGAGGAGACACGGCCCGAAGCGGACACGGGCCGATACTGGAGACCCGACGCTGGACACATTTGACATCCCATGAACGCATTTCTGTTTCGGCGCGGCTCCGCATTTTCTTCTAAAAACAGCGGTGCGCTTCCTAATAATCCCATTAGTCAAAATGAATAAACGAACTACTACCAGCATTATGATGCGCCTCGGTTGGGGCGCGTTTTTCCTCGTTCTCCTTTTTCTTGCGATCCAGTGGATGCCCCGGGCTCTCGGGCAGCGCGAACTCAGCAGTAACTCTTCAGATGGCGAAGGTCCATCGGTAACACAGCCATCCGCTCTGGTGGTCGCCCCGGGGGTCTGCACAGGTTACGTGATAGGCCAGATAGGTGGCACCATCGTGCCGGGCACCTTCGATAGAGGCAACCACTGCAACGACTGCGATACGGGCATCAGCCTGCCGTTTGCTTTCACCCTGTACGATCAGAGGTTCACCAGCGTCAAAGTCAGCTCCAATGGCCGCCTCGATTTCGTGACGAACCACGAGGCAGCGCCAACCAACAGATGTCTGCCCGCGCCGCCGCACCAAGGCCCTTACGACTATACCATTTTCCCATACTGGGACGACCTGAGGACCGAAAACATCTGGTCTGGTTGTTCTCAATACGGCGGTGGGTGCGGGATTTTCACCTCGGTATCGGGCGCAGCTCCCAACCGCATCTTCAATATCGAGTTTAGAGCGGTTTACTCCATCAACACCTCAAAAATCGCCCACTTCGAAGTGCGACTGTATGAGGGCCAAGCCCGCTTCGACGTGATCTACGGCACGGTGAATCGGGGCAAAGCGAGCGCAACGGCCGGAGTCCAGAGAAGCGACACGAACTTTACCCAATACTTCTGCAACGGCTCGGGCAGCGCGGCCACTGGCGGGCAACAGTATGTTCTCTCAACCACCGCTTCCACATATGACTTCAACCACAACGGCAAACCAGATTACGTGCTTTACAATGGAGGCACGCGTCAAACGGCCGTGTGGTACCTGAACAACAACGTTTTGGCTGACACCCGCTTCGGTCCAACTCTTCCGGCTGGCTGGAGACTGGTGGATGTGGCGGACTTCAATGGCGACGGCCATCTCGATTACGCACTTTTTAACCCTAGCACGCGCCAAACGGCAATCTGGTATCTTTTCGGGCTAAGGTTTATCGGAAGCGCCTTTGGACCCTCTATTGCAAGCGGCTATGAGTTGATCGGAGTGGCCGATTTCAACTTGGACTGCCATCCCGATTATCTGCTTTACAACGGCGGCATGCGCCAAACGGCGGTGTACTACCTGAACAACAACATTTACGTCGCCACCGCCTTTGGTCCAGTTCTTACGCCCGGCTGGAGCCTGGTTGGGCTGGCGGATTTTAATCGGAATGGGAGAATTGATTACTTACTCTTCAACCCCAGCACGCGTCAGTCTGTGATCTGGTATCTCTCTGGGGTCACTTTTGCCGGAAGCGCCTTTGGACCCTCGATTGCAAGCGGCTTTGAGTTGACGGGGACTGCCGATTTCAACGGAGGCGGTAGCTCGGATTTTGTGGTTTTTAATCCCAGCACCCGGCGAACAGCGCTGTACTACCTGAACAATAATGTTTATCTCAGCAGCGCCTTGGGGCCGATTCTTCCGGCTGGCTGGAGCCTGGTCGCGCCTTGAGCGGCGGAACGCAGGCTGTGTAGCCGGCGAAATGAACCGGCTAGCAAGATCGACGACGTGCTGTATGCACGTCGAATG
>JBKOWV010000066.1:0-5104 GCA_046724585.1 Verrucomicrobiota bacterium | reverse complement strand
GTTGGGAATGAAGCCCTCGAAGGAATTGCCGTCATCACCAAATTCATCGTCAACAAGTGTACCAATGAGGCTGACCTTGACCACATCCTTGTAGCGATAGATCCCGCCGGTTTTGACCTGATACTCCGGAGCGTATGCCGGCGTTTTGCCCGCATTCGGCCCGGACGTGAATTCGGCGTCCAGCAACGTGACATTGCCGTAGAGCAAGAGGTCGCCGAACGGGCTGGACGCGCCACCGTTGATCAACGCCAGAACGTCCAGCTCGGTCGCGGCTTCGAACCCGATATAACGCGCGTCGCCGACGTTTCCGGTGGAGGTAAATCCATTGGGCAAAATGATGTCGCCGACCTGGTCGTCAAACGTGAAATAGAAACCACCGACATCGAAATTGAGATAGGGAAACGGCTTTCCGCGCACTCCATATTCGAACTGAAGCGAATCGCCTTCTTTAAGATCGGCATTTACGACACTGCTTGGTCCGGTTGGGACCAGCTCGCTAAAGGCGCGTGGTCGGTAGGCTTGCGAGACCGTGCCGTAAATTTCAGCGCGCGGCGGGCCGCCGATTGCAACCATCGGGGCAGCGAGATTCTTGGTTTCCGATCCCTTTTCTCCGGCGACCGCAGGCCCGGGGACGATTTGCTGGCCCTCGATCAACACATAGTCCAATCCCAGTCCAAACAGCGGCACAAATGAAAAATCGGACGCCGAATGCAGAGGGTTCGAGACGTTTACTTCTTCCTCAAGACTTTGCTGGAGGAATTCGAGGCGCATTCCGGGAACGATGGAAAGACGCCCGAAATGGAAGCGATTCTCGGCAAAGATCGCGCCGTCCCAGGTTTCGCCGGTATTCAAATTACGAAGCATGCCGGTTTCTGCGTCCGGCGTGGAACCGCGTTCGTCACGCCGGTCCTGCAATGCGTGATAGAAATAGACGCCGCCGGCAAACGTTGAGACGTCGCCGAGCAAGTCGTAATCGTGACGAAGCCGAGCATCGACACCTTCTGTATAGTCCGCGCGCAACTGGATTGAGTTCGTCTGGGCATCTGGTCCGCTGGGCAGCGTGCCAAACCCCCCGCCACGCTGGCGCTTGCTCCAGCGCGTCAAGTATCCGCCGAAAGCTTTAATATCGAGCTGCGTTTTTTGGGAGAACAATTTCTGGTACTCCAGCGTGGCATAGTAGCGCTCGAGCCGGAACCGATCGAAAAACCGCGTGCTAGCATTACGATCATCCTCGTAAAAGACAGAGTTCGGCGGATTGACCGCTTCCCGACGTCGCAGACCGCCCGGTTCGCCATGCTCTTCGTCGTAAGCATCGAGCGTGAGGATGAACTGGCTGTCGCTGGTTATATCCCACACGAGACGTGCGCTGCCGGCGTTAAGATCGTAGTCGCTATTCGCCTCTCGGAATCCTTCGCGTTGCCGATGATCGTAGTAGAAGTAGTACCCGAGGGGGCCGACTGTGCCGTCCGCTGCTGTGTAATTGCGATAATACTCGTCGCTGCCAAACACATTCTTGGTTGTGAAGTAAAATGGCGCGTCTTGCCGCGGCATTTTCATGATGAAATTGATGGCCCCGCCGGGTTGCGGTCCGAACTGTAAAGCCGCTCCCGCCCGAATGAGTTCAATCCGTTCCACCGCATCCAGGATTGGCGTATAATGGGCTTCAGGAAAACCAAACTGTTCGTTCTTGATCGACACCCCGTCCTTGAGCACCTGTGTGAACTCGCTGCGCTGCGAATTCAGGCCGCGATAACCGAAGTTGATAATTGGCGAATTTGGCTCTTCGCTGACGATAATGCCGGGTGTAGTGGCCATCACATCCCGAAAGTCGTTATCGGAGAAGGTGGGGAACTCTTCCGGTTTCACGAACGAAGTTTTCTTGCCGGCATTGATTCTGGTTCCTTCGACCGGAGGTAGCGCGGGATATTCCACCGGATAAATATCGAACGCTCCTGTAACGACGATGCCTTCGGCATCAGCCGTTTCGCTGACGTTCGTTGCCGCCAGCGACATGCTTTCACTTGCGTTCGCCAACAGTAGGTCGTCTGCGTTCATCGCGCTGACACTCTTGCGCGAGGGGTGTGGACGGGATTCACCGTCCTTATCGCCAGTGTCTTGGCGATCGGCATCATCATCGTCGCTTGAGGCAACAGGCGCGGCGAAGGCCTCCTGAGCCAGACTGGACTCGACAAAACAACAGAGCGCGATCCCGACCAGCGCGGCTCTCAGAAAAAGATTAATTTTCGAAAACATCGCCGGATGAAAAGAGATTGTTCAGGGCGATGCAAGCCTTTTCTTGCATTTTTGTAATGTTTGTTCACCATGCACCCGCGCGCCCGCTTTTACCGATGCCTTCAAGCGGATTTTGCCATTCCGGGTTGGACGTTCCGCACTCGATATTGGACGTTTACTGTCCAAATGCAGATCGAGCCAGATTCACTCCCGACTGGACATGCAGGCATCGTCGCGCGTCTCAAAAAAGGTCCCACTGTCCACTCAAGCGCCTGGATCGTCCCGGGCGCAACAGTGCTGGGAGACGTGACGCTGGAGGAAGAATCGAGCGTTTGGTACGGCTCGGCGCTGCGGGGGGACATCAATCGAATCATCATCGGCCCGCGATCGAACGTCCAGGACAATGCGGTCGTTCACGTGGACACAGATTATCCCACGACTGTGGGCGAGCTGGTGACGATCGGCCACACCGCGATTGTGCACGCGTGCACAATCGACAATGAAGTGCTTGTCGGGATGGGCGCCATTATTCTCGATGATGTAGAAGTCGGTGCGCGCTCGATCATTGGCGCAAACGCGCTTGTGACAATCGGGACGAAAATCCCGCCGGGTTCACTTGTGCTTGGGTCGCCGGCAAAAATTCGCCGCCAACTTACACTCGACGAGCAAAAAGACATCGCGCGATGGGCCTGGAGCTACGTCGAAACAGCAAAGCAGTTCCGCGAACTCTGCTAAACGGACTTGCCACGACAAAATCGGGCGACAATACTCGAAGCATGAAAACTATTGTCGCTTCTGTGTTAGCTACGCTTTTAGCCGTAATCATCCCCCAGGCGCCGTTATCTGCCGAAGAGACACAATCCGCAGACATGCGTCTCTATGCTGCGACCACTATCGAATGGAAAGCCGGACCGTCTTCGTTGCCAACCGGGGCGAAGATGGCCGCGCTGGAAGGCGATCCAACCAAAGAAGGCCCGTTCGTGATGCGCCTTCAATTTCCTGACGGTTATCACATCCCGCCTCACTCTCATCCGAAAACCGAGCGGGTCACGGTGATTTCCGGGACGATGTTTTTGGCCACGGGTGAAAATCTGGATCGCAGCGCGGCAAAAACCTTGCCCGCCGGGACGTACGGCTTCTGGCCTGCCGGGATGAAGCACGCCGCCTGGTTCGACGGCGGGACGGTCATTCAACTTCATGGTGTCGGGCCGTGGCAAATCAATTACCTGAATCCCGCCGACGATCCGAGGAAGGCAAAGAAATAAGGCCTTTTGTTCGCACGTTCGGTCGCGAGTCACAACGATCTGGCCAGCTCGTGTGCTTTTTCGCGTAATAATTCCGCTGCGCGCTTCATCTGTTCCTTTTCGCTCATGCCCGGGCGCGCAAGTTCGTGAACTTCATAAAACAGCTCGTGCACCCGCCGATCCGCATCGGTGCGTCCGGCAATGGCGAAAACTCTCTTGCCGAGTTTGCGGGTCAGTCTCGCGACGCCAACAGGCGTTTTTCCCTCGAGCGTCTGCCGATCCAAGCTTCCTTCGCCCGTAATCACGACGTCGGCATCCTTTACCCTCGATTCGAGATTCACCGCTTCCGCGACCACTTCGAAGCCGGATCGAATTCGCGCGCCGCAAAAACTCATTAGCCCAAATCCAAGTCCGCCTGCTGCGCCAGTGCCGGGTTCATCGCGATAGTCGAATCCAAATTCTTCGGCCACAGCATCGGCAAGCCTGGTCAGTGCACGTTCCAAAATATCGATCTCGTTTTCACTTGCGCCTTTTTGCGGACCAAAGACGCGTGTTGCGCCGTTTTCGCCGAGCAAAGGATTTCGCACATCGACTGCGGCAATAATTGTTATCTGCGACAATGAGTGAACCAAGCTGGACGATTTGCCCTCACCTCTGTCCTCTCCCTTAGGGAGAGGAGGACGCGAAGCGCCAGGTGGGGGTGCAACGATGCGCATGAGCTTCCGTAGCTCAGTCACCGCGCCACTCAGTTCGTCCTCGCGGGAAAAAAATCGAAACCCAAGTGCGCGGGCCATGCCGAAGCCGCCGTCGTTGGTCGCGCTTCCGCCAAGTCCGATGATGATCTCTTCAGCGCCGCGATTCGCTGCATCCGAAATCATTTCGCCGACGCCGAACGTGGTCGCGCGAACTGGATTGCGTTCGCTTTCGGCTAGCCGTCGCATTCCGGCGGCTTCGCTCATCTCCATGACCGCTACTTTCTCGTCCTCGATCCAGCCGTAACGCGCGTCAAGCTCTCGGCCCAGCGGATCGTGTGCCGTGCATTGTGACCAGGAACAGCCGCGCGCATCACAAATCGCTTCCGCAGTTCCCTCGCCGCCATCTGCCATCGGCAGGAGCTCGATCTCCGCGTCACGCACAACTTCGCGCAATCCGAGCGCGATGTTCCCTGCAACTTCGCGAGCGCTGAGTGCGCCTTTGAATTTATCGGGCGCGATTAAGATTTTCACGGTAGCGCGAGCGTCTCGCTTGCGAGTCTTGCGCGCAAGCCGGAGGCATGCGCTACTTAAGCTTCCGCTCCAAAATTTCGCCAGCTAATTGCGGATTCGCTTTCCCCCTGGATAACTTCATTACCTGGCCTTTGAGAAAATTAAGGGACCCAGCGTTGCCTGCTTTGAAGTCTGCGACGGGTTTTGGATTTGCAGCAATCACCTGATCACAGAGCGCTTCAATCGCGCTCACGTCGCTCAACTGTTCGATACCCTTTTCTCTCACAATGGCGCCCGCCCTTTCCCCGGTTGCAAACATTTCAGCGAAAACTTCTTTGCCCTGTTTGCCGCTGATTCTGCCGCTGTCGATGAGATTGACCAACTCATCCAGCGCTTCTGGCGGAATCGGACAATCCTCGATGG
>JBKOWV010000191.1:0-7603 GCA_046724585.1 Verrucomicrobiota bacterium | reverse complement strand
ACTCTCAAGGCCAGCGCAATCGAACCTGCCGTTTGGACAACCAATCTGGGGGTTCTGAACAAACGATATCGGCAGAGCGCAGAATCAAAAGAAGTGCCGAGCGAACAAAAGAGGAGCGCGAAGTGAAGGACCCCTGGCCCTGTAACGGTAATGGCAGTTCGTGCAAAGGCGGGTAGCGGCGGCTGTTTCGCTACGGCCCGCATGCGGCGCGCACGGAAATCTTCAGCCTAACAATCTTTGATGGGCCCGCTGACCGTTGTGTGAACCGGAGCGATACGGCCTAACGAGAATTTTAATGTTAAATGTTTGGATGCGAGCCCGTTTGCTTCGCGGCACTAGAATGTCAAAAGCTGATATACATCCATGTCGAACGTCAGCATGGCGGCCTCGCCCTTGTCGAAAACTTCAGGATGATGAATTCGGCAGGCTTGAGTGGTGCAAAGCCAATCACGACATTCACCACCCCCGCATCGATATCGTTTTGCGTGGTCGTAGCGGCATCGCATTTAACAAAGTACGCGTCACGAGGCGTGCGACCTTGGAAGGCTCCTGCGCCAAATAGCTGTTGCAGAAAAGCTCCTACGTTCAGTCGGATCTGTGCCCAGAGAGGTTCGGCATTGGGCTCGAAAACTGCCCATTGGATTCCGCGATCAATACTCTCTTCAATGAAAAGGGTGAGCCGTCGCACCGCAATGTATTTCCACTCGGATGCCGACTGATCGGCGCCTTCCAGCGTCCGTGCGCCCCACACGAGTGTGCCTGTTGGGAAGACCCGCAGACAGTTTACACCGAGTGCCTTGAGCGCCCCGTTTTCAGAATCCGTTAGGTTGTAAGAAAGCCCCGACACGCCGACCAGATCAGCGCCTGTGCCTGCGGGCGATTTCCAGACGCCTCTGGAGCCATCGACCCGCGCGAATAAGCCGGCGACAGAGCCGCTTGGCGGAGTCAGTCGGAGCTGTCCACTGCTGAGAGGATCAGGAATGTTGATCCAGGGGAAATAAATCGCGCAGTAGCTAGTCTTCGGCAGCATAGTATTTCGGACGGCCTGTTCCATTTGCGCAGGCGTTTGGACACTCTTCGCTGAATCCATAATAAGAAACGCCCGGCGCTCCTGACAGTAATCGGCTGCCGCGAAAAGCGCCTCCGAGCTCATCACTCCCGGAATCACCAGCAGATTGAAAATGTCCACAGGATCGAGCGCGTGGATGCCTTTGATAATCTTGGCCGCACTGAGCGGCCGCGCGACACGCACGACCCAGGCATCTTTGCCTCCGTTGAGAGAAAACTGCTGCACCGCGTATCCCAGATCAAGGTTCGCAGAAAGTCCGCCGAACCGCTGCTCAAATTCGGCGAAGCTATTTATGCGCACCGCGCGGTAGCGTCTTCCGCAACTCGCCGCTCCAACGAACGCGGTGACCGAGGTTGAAACTCCAGTAATTGTCCGCACGCCGGTCGGAACCTCTTGGACAAAGATGCCGGGATATTTCAGATCAAGAGTCATTTTCGGGCGGGCGTTTCTTCGTGCACGAATGGACACAACGAAATGAAACCGACGCGAGAACGCGTTGTCGATTTTAGTACGATTGCCGCTGGCGAAGATTGCGAGGCCGACGTATTCCTCGATTCTCTTTAGGAGATAATTGATCTCGATGTTGGCGTAACGGTCGGCGCTATCTTTCACGTCGGTGCGTTTGCCAAAGAGGGCTTCCGCTTCGTCGAAAAAAAGGACCGCACGACTTTTCCTTGCTGCATCGAAGGCGCGCCTCAAATTTTTCTCGGTCTCGCCAATATATTTGGAGACGACGGCGCCCAAATCGACGCGGTATAGGTCTTTTCCGAGATCGCGGGCCAGAGTCTGGGCGGCGACGAGCGCACCCATCCGGTTTCTGCCAGTGAGCAGGCCGCGAACGCCTTTTCGGTGCGCCGGCTTGCCAATGGGCTTCCGCTTTGTCTTCGCGCCGCACCTTGCGCAAATGAATGCCACCACATCGTCCAAGGCTGCTCGAAGTCGGGTCGACAATTGCAGCTCGGGTTCGATCCAGTTCTCCGGATAAAGAAAGATTTTCCGGTTAGCCTCCCAGACCCGATAATTTTTGCGCCATTTCCATTCCGCCTCCCTTTTGCGGAGCTGCCTTCTTTGCTGCCCGGCTTTTTCCATTCGCCTCGTTACATTTACGATGAGTGGAGCGTACTGGGAAGCCGTGACATAGATGGGCCATCAGAAGCTGAAGTCGCAGGGCGTTATTTCGCTGCCTTCTGCTTCGACTTGGCGAGCGCGATGCGCTCCGTCTTTTTCCGGCGTCTTGCGCGTTTCTTAGCGTTGTCTCTGCCTTTGCTGTTTCCCATAAACTCAACCTTCGCCCGCTTGTCGCGCTGTAGCAATGGAGCGAATGGGATGAGCGACATAGAAGGGTCCGAGCCGGACTGGCATTAGTTGCGAGGGAAGCAATGAGTGAGTGCGGGCAACGAGCGAGTTTCAATGGAGGTGATGGGATCAGCGACATAGAAGGTAAAGCGACGAGGGTAGGAGCGAGTGAGTGTGGGCAACGAGCGAGTTTCAATTCGGACGAAACCGAGGCCGGCGTCTGCGCTGCTGCTGCGTTCGATGCGATATCGGCGGCGGCGCATCCTGAACTTTGGTCGCTCGCTCATCCCGCGCTCGCGCCAGCGACCTAGCTGCTTGGCCGCCTACCCGCGCGCGTCCCGCGTCGCGCGTGTTCATGATCTCGAACGTCCGAAAGAGCGGGGCCAGATCGATCACGTCGTTCGCGGCTGATCTCAATACGTTTCCGAGATTTGCAGCGACTGACGCGACTTCCACGCGGATCCCGTGTCGGCGCAGCTTGATGGCGAGATAAGCGAAATCGGCGTCGCCAGTCACGAGAATCACAACGTCGGGGCGCATCTCGATGGAAAGCTCGAGAGCGTCAATCGCCATCATCACGTCAACGTTTGCCTTGTAATGACCTTCTTCAGCGGGCGCCCCGTCTTTGGTCACGACCATGAATCCGTTGGAGCGCAGCCAATGGACGAACTTGTTTTTCTTGTCCCGCTCGTCCTGCCAGGCGGGAATGGCAGGAGGCAATCCGGCGTAGACCACCATCTCGATCAGATCACGTCCGGTGTTTGGGCCGGCCAGAAAATCGCGGAGCTTTAACCAATCGAGCCCGCGTCCGGCGGTCCGCACAGAACTGCCGACATTCGATTCATCCACCAGCACCAATACTCGGGAACGAGCGTGAACATCTGAGTCTTTCTTTCGCACCTGGACACGAATCAACTACATCCGCGCAGCTCTAGCGAGCACTACTTCTTAAAGGCAGATCCGATTTTCAGTACGCAGCTGTGGAACGAGCGAGATGGTCTTCTTGCGATGAAGGACACGCTATGCGTCAATCGTCCATTTGCCAGGGTTCTCTGGTTGCTTGGCGGCTGCGTCCAATCTTCTATCTCCCATCTTCTAACTACGAGCTCGTTGCTCAAAACTCCATGCTATCTGCTGTAATCTTCGATCTCGACGGCGTGCTCGCCGACTCGGAGCCGTGGTGGAGCGAGATCGACGCAGAATTACTCGCTGAGTACGGCGCGACTTATCGCGGCGAATACCACCAGAACGTGGTCGGCGTGAGCTACCGGCTCGCGGTCGAGTTTTACAAGAAAGCATTTGGTCTTTCCGCGCCCACTGAGGAACTGATGCGGCGTCGCGGTGAGATTGCGACGGAGTTCTTTGCCGATCGGGTCGGCCTGTTTCCTAACGTCAAAGAAGTGTTGGAAGAACTGAGGCAGATGAAACTGCATCTTGGCGTCGCCACGAGCTCGGTCAGCGCGTCGGCGCGACCATTCTTGGATCGACATCAACTGACCGGATTCTTCGATGTGATCATTACCGGCGAAGAAGTTGAACGCGGCAAACCGGCGCCTGACATTTATCTGTGCGCGGCGCAGAAGATTGGAATCCCTGCGGAGGCATGTCTTGTAGTTGAGGACGCGCTTCCCGGCGCCGCCGCGGCCAAGGCGGCAAAGATGCGCGTCGCCGCCATCCCCGATCGCCGCTTTGTCGACCCGCACGAGTACGAGAAAGAAGCAGACTACGTCCTCGGCAGTTTGAAGGAATTGCCGGCGCTGATTCGAAAACTGCCGGTCGCCAAATAACCACGACCCCCAAGACCAACAATTTCCTCAAGTTCCTCCGCAAACGGCGTACCTTTGGAGGCGTAGATCCTCGGCCAGGTCCTTTTCCATTTGAAGGGCATGTTCGTACGGCATCGGGTTCAGATGCTCAAACAGCTCTGGCATTAATCGAATACCATATTTCCTGACCAGCCGCGCCGATTTGTACCCGTTCTTGTGATTTTCAAATCGATGATCCACTGGCAATCCGGTCATCCCAACATAGACCGCCGGCTTGGATGGATCGCGCGCCGGATTACGTTGCCGGATCGACCAATCTTTCAGCGCAGCTTTGGAGAGCAGAACGACGTAAACGTTATGGTGGAATTCCGGTTCGATCAGTCGGAGCCCTTTGCGTTTACGACGACGCACATAACGCTGTAACTCGGAGAACAATCACGAGCAACTCCGCGCGTCCTCAGCTTTTCATCCACCGATCGGTTAAGTCGGGCTCAGCCAGGGCGAACAAACCGAACTTATTGCACGCCGGTGCCGCACCGGCTTTGAATGGGGCTGGCTTGTCACGTCGTAGCGAATACGCGAAGACGGACATAAGTGCGCACGCGACGCGATTTTCTTTCCCTTGCCGGCAAAAGCCTCGGTCTAACCGCGCTTCCTTCGGCAACGCTCGGGTCGTTATTGAGAAACGTCGAAGCAGCGTCGAAGCTTTTGCCGATGCCGGAAACCAAAATTTCGCCATCGACTCAACGCATCCGGGGCGTACTCGCGCCCGTCGTAACTCCGTTCAAGGATGATCTTTCGCCTGACCCGCAACGGTTCATCAGGCATTGCCAATCGTTACTTTCGCAGAACTGCGGGATCGCGGTGTTTGGCACCAATAGCGAGGCGAACTCGATGTCAGCCGAAGAACGAATGAAGTTGCTCGATGCCCTCATCGCGGCCGGCATCGATCCGTCCCGCATGATGCCGGGCACCGGTTGCTGCTCGATCACCGAGACAGTGCAGCTCACCGCGCATGCGGTCGGAAACGGTTGCGCCGGTGTGCTGATGCTGCCGCCTTTTTATTATAAGGACGTCAGCGAAGAAGGTCTCTACCGTTATTTCAGCGAAGTGGTGCAACGCGTCGGCGATACGCGTCTGAAAATTTATCTCTACCACATTCCGCCGGTCGCGGTGATTGGTATCACCACGGGATTGGTCGAGAGCCTGCTTGCTGCTTATCCGAATGCAATCGCTGGGATGAAAGACAGCTCAGGCGATTGGAACAATACCAAGACTTTTCTCGACGCGTTTGCCGCCCGATCCGCCGGTCCGGACCCAACTGCCCGTGCGGCTCGCACTTTCGATGTATTCGTCGGCAGCGAATCCTTCCTGCTCGCCAATATGCGGAACGGCGGTGTGGGCACCATTTCCGCGACGGCCAACGTGAACCCGGCTGCGATTCACAAGCTGTACGGAGAGTGGAATACCGCGGATGACGCGGATCAACAACAACGAAAATTGAATGCCGTGCGCGAGGTATTCAGCAGCAGGAAGTTTCAGTCCATGATCGCGGCGTTGAAGCAGGCGATTGCGATGTACCGGAACGACCCAGAGTGGACCAGGGTGCGGCCGCCGCTGGCCGAACTCACGACAGAGCAGGCAAAGTTGCTCGCCGAGGAATTGAACGCGATCGGGTTCGCGATACCGGGCATCGCGACGGAAACTGCGAGCTGACTGCGGTCAGCGCTTGATCATATCGATCATGAGTCGCTTACGATGCATGAATGATTCGCTCCTGTCAGCCGCGGCATCGGGTGTCGCATCTGCGATCTATGACAGCTCTCGCTAGCGTTCGAGGTCGGAAATTCTATTGCAGAAAAATCTGCATGTTCTGAAAGTCAAAGGTCACCGCATAGGGCTTGAAGAAATGGTGGCCGACCATGCCCGCAAGGTGAAAGCCAAAACTGTTTTCCCACGGAAACGGTCCATCGTAGAGACCCGGGACATTCTTTTCCTTTATGTCTCCGAAGGAAAGTTGATGCACGGTGTACGGCACGATTTTCAGCGTGCCGCCTCCGCCGGCTCCTTCGGAAGCTTTGTCTTCTTCCAGCTTGATCCCGGCTTCCTTGATAACCGACTCCGCCAGTTTAACACCTGCGCCCATCAGTCCTGTGTCAACGAAGAGGAGCGCGGGCGGGAGCGTCTCCACGCGACCCCAGCCCACCATGAAATGGTCGCTCGCCATCCAGATAGGAACTACGACTTTCTTCCCTGATGATTTCTTAAATTCTTCCAGGCCTTTGGCGTCCTTCCGGCGCAGCACGAGCTCACCGCGTGGATAATCCATGGTCGCCAGGAAATGGTAAAACAGAGTGGTCCCGATGATTCCGTCTATTTGTTTCACGCCGAATCCTTCCGAGAGTTGGCGCAGGGGAAGCATTGCCGTGGGCACGTTTTTGACGGTCCAATCGCCGAGCGCGAGTGACTCAATTCGCCCAAGCTGAACCTCAGTGTGCTGCCCGCCGGAAAAGGTGCCTTGCACTGCGCCAAATTGCGGGACGCCAAGCTCCTTTGCGAAGGCCGTGTCGAGCACGACCTCCGAACCCCCGGTATCGATGAAGAAAGTTACTTCCTTGCCGCCGTTTACGCGCACGTTCAGCACGGGGAGCGGATCAGTCTTTACAAACTTCACACGCGTACTTGTCCCGCTGCCATGCAATTCATAGGGCTTCTGGCCCTTGAAGCTCTGCAACTTCGCAACGTTCAGTGTCGGATACTGCGAAATAATCAGCTTGTTGCTGCTCACGTCGACGCCGTTCAGCGAAGCCGCTGCCTTTTGGAAATCGTCGCGGCGATAAAACGCCTCGGCCAGCATGACCTTTGGATCGGCATTCCCCGGCTGCAGGGTTATGGCCTTTTCCAACCATTTTTGCGCGTTGTCGAGCCGGTTGGAAAGCAATGCAATGCGACCTAATTGAAGCGTTGCCGAATAATCCTTGGGATTCTGAGTGACGATTTGCGAGTAAAGTTTGCCAGCTTCGGCAAACTTCCCCGCCTGAAACAGCCGATCAGCCGAATCGATTTCCGATTGCTCCGGCGAGGGTGTCGCTTGTCTCGAGAAACTACCAGCAGCGATAATCGCGGCTAGGACGATGCAAGTTCTGGCAAATTTCATTTGGATTTCCGCGATCAACGTTGCGGTGCGCATCGTAAACGTTCCCGCGGAGTTTGTCGCTGATAATCCGATGTGTGCCGTTGCTTAATGCTGCGATACAACGCGGCGACCATGGCAGATCATCGCTTTCCGGGTCAACTCGCCGGCCCTGTTACCTCAGTAATGCTCCCGTCCGTCTGGAACTCCGACCGCATTATCAGCTATCACGACCTCACGAAAAAGGCCGCGCCTGTACTGTCGATTGTCGCTCGGATTACCCGCCACGCTCTACGTCACATGGTCGCCGTCCCCAAAGGGTCGGCCTTGAGTTTGCGC
>JBKOWV010000184.1:0-24747 GCA_046724585.1 Verrucomicrobiota bacterium | reverse complement strand
ATAATCGGTCGACAAACGTCGAGGCGGAACGCTTTGAAACCGCATTGCGTATCCCAAAATGGCAGGCCGGTGGCGACACGCACAACAAGATTGAAGACGCGTCCAGCCTGTTCGCGTCGCCAGGGCTGATGCTGACCGATCAAGCTGCGGTCGAGGGCGCGCGAGCCAAACGCGATGTCGATCTCACCGTGGGCGATCGGCTCGATCAGTTTCGGCGTCTCCCCCAGAGGCGTCGAAAGATCCGCATCGGAAAACAGGCCGATCGGTCTTTGCGCCGCCAGTAATCCCGAACGCACAGCCGCGCCTTTGCCGCGATTGGGAAAATTCTCGAGCAGGCGGGTTGCGATCTTCATATTCGAGAAAACTTCGCGTGTGATGCTGCCAGTTGCATCCGTAGAACCGTCATTCACGACGATCAACTCGCTCTCGGGGGCGGCACTGGTGAGATAATCGAGCGTGATCCTAAGCGTTTCGCCGATGCGCGCCGCTTCGTTAAAGCAAGGAATGACAATAGAGAACGGCGGCAACATGGGCAGGCGTTGAAGCGTTACAACGCTTTCTTGTCATGTTGAGCGAAGCGAAACATCTCTGATTATCATTTTCAGCGCTGTCGGAAAAACAATCAGAGATTCTTTGCTTCGCTCAGAATGACAATCCCGTTTCCGCTTTCAACGCTTCAAGGAATCGCGAAATCATTTGTAAATTTCGATAACAAACTTGCCATTCGGATCGACATAGCCCCGGTACATTCCAGAGGTATTAAAAGGCAAAGCGATGTTGCCATTGCGGTCGATTGCGATTAGTCCACCCGTGCCGCCGAGCCTGGCCACTTTTTCCAAGGCGGTTTGCGCAGCCTCCTTGAGCGACATCCCCCGATATTCCATCACGGCCGAAACATCGTGCCCAACCGTCGCCCGGATGAAATATTCGCCGTCGCCGGTAGCTGAGACGGCACAAGTCGCATTGTTCGCATACGTGCCTGCCCCGATGACCGGAGTATCGCCCACGCGCCCAGGACGCTTGTTCGTCGTGCCGCCCGTTGAAGTCGCTGTCGCGAGATCGCCATTTTGATCGAGGGCAACGGCACCGACTGTTCCGTGTCGATCTTGATCGGTGATAACAAACGCTTTTCCGGAGCGGCCCGTGCGCTTTTTTTCCGCGGCTTTGATTTTCTGCAGGGCATCCCAGCGTTCCTGTGTGTAAAAGTATTTTTGGTCCGGCAGCAATTCCACCCCATTTTCCTGAGCAAAGGCTTCCGCGCCTTTGCCATCCATCATCACGTGTCCTGACTTTTCCATCACCAATCGCGCCAGGCTCACCGGATTTTTTATGCGCTTTATGACGGCGACGGCGCCAGCCTTGAGGGTTTTGCCGTCCATGATCGCTGCGTCCAACTCATTGGTGCCGGCGCTTGTGAAGACCGCGCCTCTTCCTGCGTTAAAGTGCGGATCGTCCTCCAGGACGCGGACGGCAGCTTCAGTGGCATCGAGGCTCGATCCACCGCGCTTCAGGATGTTGTAACCCGCCGTCAGCGCGCGTTCCAGCCCGGCCCGATATTCGCGCTCTCTTTCCGGCGTCATTTCGCTGCGCTCAATGGTTCCAGCTCCGCCGTGAACGACGAATCCGAATTTCTTTGTTTGCATTTTTAACTGATCCTCCGGCGCCTGCTCTGCCGAGCCCGTGACGGACCACGCCGGTTCCTGAGCGACGTCGGGTGCCGCTGCACTAAAGAGCATCAAGGCAAAGAAGCAATTGATCGCGTGCGGCAGCTTCACAACCGAATGTAAACGGCTCAGGCGGGCGATGTCGAAAGCTTCCATGATCTTGCAGGGGAAGCCCTACAGACTACAGACTCCCAAAAACCCGACACTACAGCGTTGTAGCCGAGGGCGATGACCTCGGCCACCCACGATTTTGCCATGCATAAGAGCCCCGCGGTCAGCGCCCGCGGCTACAACTGCGCTCAGGCCGAATGCAAAATCCCGATTCGACGGTTCGACCTTTTAGCTTTTCCACCGATCAACTTTATCCTTTTCCGTATCACGAAGTGAGGCAACTTCCCCCCTGAACATGGCAAACACTCATTCGCCCGTTGTAGTTGCCCAAGGCATTGGCCAGATCGCCCGCATTTTTCTGCGCGAAGTGGGCAGCCTGTTCTGGTTCATCGTGCATACGTTCGAGGAAACGCTCGAGCGAATCCAGCGGGGGCGGGTGCCGTTTCGCGCCGCCAGTTTTTTCCGTCACACCGAGCGCGCTGGAGTCGATTCAGTCCCATTGGTGTGGCTCGTTTCGTTTTTCCTCGGCCTGACCATGGCGCTCTTGACCGGTTATCAATTACAGCGCTTCGGGACGGAACGGTTGATTCCCGGTCTGGTCGCTATCGCTTTCACGCGTGAGCTTGGCCCGTTGATTACCGGCATTATGCTGGCGGCACGGATCGGTGCGGCTTTTACGGCGGAATTGGGCACCATGCAGGTCTCCGAAGAAGTCGAAGCAATCGAGGCAATGGGGATAGGACCGTTGCGTTTCCTGGTAGCGCCGCGAATGCTCGCCCTTTTTTTCCTGATGCCGTGCCTGTCCACGGTGTCGAGCATCGCGGCGGTTTTCGCGAGCAGTCTGATTTGCAAAGCCTATTTCAGCATCGCCTTCATCTATTTTCTCGATCTGGTGAAAGACGCCTTGCTCATCCGCGACATCATTACAGGTGTTTTGAAGAGTTTTCTCTTCGGCCTGCTCATAGGCGCAATCGCCTGTTACCGGGGACTTACTGTGAAAGGCGGCGCTGCCGGGGTCGGCACTTCGACCACTTCGAGCGTCGTGACCGCCATCACCACGGTGATCGGCTTCGATACTCTCTACAACATCGTTTACACCGTTTTCTTTCCGACGTGAGCGCGTCGTCGCATACGGTCGAACTGCGCGACGTGCTGATGCAGTTCGAAGAAAAAAAAGTGCTGGACGGCTTCTCACTCAAGATCGAGCCACAGGAACGTCTCGTTATCATGGGCCAAAGCGGCAGTGGCAAGAGCACGATCTTGCGGCTGATTCTGGGGACGCTCCGGCCCAATGCCGGCTCGATTTTTTTTAAGCAATTTGAGATCACCCGTCTGAGGCGGCGAAAGCTTCAGCAGGTGCGGCGGCACATTGGCATGGTTTATCAGTATTCGGCGCTGCTGAGCTCGCGTAATGTTCGCGAAAACGTTGCCCTTCCACTCGAAGAGCTTACCGATAAATCGCGGGAGGAGATCGATAAAATTGTCGATGAAAAACTGGAGCTTGTCGGTATGACGGATTCCAAGGACTTGTTTCCAGAAGAATTGAGCGGCGGCATGCGAAAACGTGTAGCCCTGGCGCGCTCTCTCGTCCTCGAGCCCGAATTACTCCTTCTTGACGAGCCCTCGGCCGGGCTGGACCCGGTCATTGCTTCGGTGATCGACGAATTGATTATCAGCCTTACGGAGAAATCGAAGGTGACGTCGATCACCGTCACCCACGAAATGGAGAGCGCCTTTCGCATCGCAACGCGAATGGCTATGCTGTATGAAGGCAAAGTCATTGATGAAGCCGAGCCTGAAGAATTCAAACAATCCAAAAACCCGGTCGTCGCTCAGTTCTTGAGCGGAAGCACGGAGGGTCCCATTCTGGAAGGAAGCCTGGATGCAATTACAAAGAAATGAAATCATGACCGGGTTGCTCGTGATCGCGACGATCGCGGTGCTCGCCTTCGTTCTCGTTCTGCTGGGCGCGCCGGGACTTTTTCGGCCGCTTGTCACTTACAAAATCTATTTCGATAACGCCGCCGGAATTAAACAAGGCGCGCCGGTGATGTTGGCCGGTCGCAAGATCGGGCAAGTCCAGAAACTATTCTCGCCCGTCTCGCCCGAGGAAGAGAAGCGCGCACAGGAAGCCGACGCGGCCGTTCATCCGCCCCAACCCAACGCCAGCCCTACTCCATCCGACGGCAAACCAAGATTTGAAGCTCGCGTCGATGTGCAGGTGGACAAAAGCGCCAAAGTCTATCGCGATGCGCGCGCGCGACTGATGCAGCTCGGATTGCTCGGTGACATGGCCATCGACATCACGCAGGGCACAGAAAGTTCCGGACGCGCAAAGGACGGCGAAACGTTCGCGGGAGAGCGCACTCCCGATCTAAGCGGCGCCGCAGCCAAGATGCTTGAAGCGATTAAGCCAGTCGCGGCTGAAGCCACTAGCACGATGAAGGACCTTCAGCAGACCGCCCAAAATCTCAACCGCCTCACCGACGCAAATTCTGAGCTGACCCTCGCGCTCGGTCAGTTCAAGACGTTCGGGACCCATCTTGTCGATCTCACCGCGCCGGACAGCGCGCTCTCACAATCGCTTATCAAGATCGAAAAGATCAGCACCAGCCTTTCGGAAAACGATAACATCGAGGTCACCCTGCAAAACCTTCGGACGTCGTCAGAAAAACTGAAGATCACCGTGGCCGATCTCGGTCCGGTCGGCGAAAATCTCAAGGAATTCAGCGAGACAATAAAAACGCAGCCCTGGCGTTTGATCTGGCCAAGCACAAAGAAATATCCCGAAGACCAACAGCAAGCGGCAACGGCGGGGCAACAAACAATTAACGTTCGCAAGACGGCAAGGGCGAAGCCCAGTCCCACACCGGGTCGGCGTAGCAGTTCCCGTCGATAAGAACAAGTGTTGCCGCCTCGCTGTGCCGAGGCGTTCGGTAAAAACGCGGCAACACAGTGCCGTGGCTACAACCGCCGAATCATTCGTCAGGTCGCTTTTTCTGACAATCCAGCTTGCAAAAGTTTTAGAACCGCCGCTTCGGCGAATTCTTTCGCAATTCCCTGCTTCAATCCGTCGACGGAGTTTCCCTTCAGATAGGTCTCGAGAATGATGGGATGAATATAGCATTGGCGGCAAATGGCTAGCGTGTTGCCGAGAACTTCTGCCACTGCGCTGATGGCATGTTTGATGTTGGTTTTAGCCTGTTTCTTTGTGTCAAACTCGCCGGCGGCGCTTAGCGCGATCGCGGCGAGCACTGTTCCCGCCCAGGTGCGAAAATCTTTCGCAGTGAAATCTTCGCCGGTGATCTCGCGCAGATACTCGTTCACATCCTGTGAGGTAATGTCGCGCACGTTTCCCTCATCATCGAGGTACTGAAACAGACTCTGACCGGGCAGGTCCTGCAGCTTGGACACAATCCGCGCGATTCGGCGATCGGTTACATCCACTTCATGTTGTCGTCCGCTCTTGCCGCGGAAACGGAACCGCAGCTTCGAGCCTTTCACGTCCACATGTCGATCCTGCATCGTCGTGAGACCAAACGATTTGTTTTCCCGCGCATACTCTTCATTGCCGACGCGGATGAAGCTTCGCTCGAGGAGCTGCACGATTGTCGCGAGCACTTTCTCCCGAGGCAGACCGTTCAGAGCCAAATCTTTCTTCAGTCGTCTGCGAATTTTCGGGAGCGCTTTCCCGAAATTGACCAGTCGATCGTATTTGTTCTCGTCGCGTATTTCGCGCCAGCGCTCGTGATACCGATATTGTTTTCGCCTCCGGGCATCCCGTCCGGTCGCCTGGATATGCCCATTAGGCGATGGACAGATCCAGACCTCAGTCCATGCCGGCGGGATGGCGAGCCGTTTAATGCGCAGCAATCGTTGTTCATCTCGAACCGGCCTTCCTTTCGTGTCAAAATATTCAAATTCTTCGCCCTTCCGTTGACGCGAAAGGCCGGGTTGCTCATCGCTCACATAGCGCAAGCCCGCGTCCTCTGCTGCTTCGACAGAATCAGCAAGGACCGTGGTATCGCCGTCTTGCCTGTTCCCGTTTCGGGCCGTCTTTGCGAGTGCGTGCACTTGACCTGATTCGGATGAGAACGAGCAAACGGACCGTTAGCCCGTTTATCTAACGAGACGGAGCTGAGCCACCGCTGGCAAGAGCGAGTGTGACAAACATCGAAAACTCTTTCATAAATTAAGTCTGGACTTCACAGCGGCCAGCGGTTGGCTCCAGCGATTGGTTAAGCTTGCTCATGGGCGCGCCTTGTAGAAACGGCCGCCGCTGGCGCCAGGCGGTAGCGCCCTCATAGGCCTGGGCAACGGCGAAGATGTGCGGCTCGGACAGCGGTGGACCGCTAAGGAGTAGGCCGATGGGTAGGCCGGACCGTGAGAAGCCGCACGGCACCGAGATCGATGGCAGCCCGCCGAGGCTAAACGCGAACATACACGCGTGGAGCGCGAAGGGATCGGTTGCCTCTTGGATTGTCAGCGGCAGTCCGGGCAGCGTCGGGAGTATCACCATGTCGACGCTTGAGAACACATCCTGCAACGCTGCGCGATGTTGGTCGAGGTTCTGACGCAGACGTGCCGTCTCGGCCTGCGAGATCCCTTGCCCCGTTAGAATAGTATCTCGCGTCCGCGGGTCGTATCGTTCGGGCGTCCGCGCGAGGTGCGAAGCGTGGAAAGCATATGCTTCAGCATCAACCAGGCGTCCTAGTTCGCTCGGTATTGGGAACTTGGCCTCGCGGACCTCGGCGACGAGGCAGGCGCGCGTCAGCTCTACCGGAGACACCGAACGTGCTCGGACCGCCTTACGCGTTCAGGAGATCGAGCTGTATCAGGTCACTCGCAAGCACACTCCTCGCTTCACGCCGCAGCCGGCACCCTAGCTCTGCCAGGACGGCGGCGCCGGCACCTGCGGCGATGGCGGCGAGAAAACGGCGACGGGAGCAGTGCCACATGCTGATCTGATAAGACGCATTTCCTTTGAGCTTTCGCACTGGATCTGAAACTTCGCCTAACGAGGGTTACGGCGGAATTCCTCGGCCTAATTCCATTATAGAACTGAAATCGCGGCGAAATGCGCCATAGGAACGGCCAGGGTCACGAACCCGGCTACAGCGGCTATGGGCCGTAGCTTTTCGTGAATTTTTTCTTCGACTCCGTCTCGGGTTCGGTCGAACTAATCGGCGCCGATGGCTCCGGGGTACCTGGCGGTTCGCCTGTGGGTGTGGTTGGTTCGCCTTTCGGGGTCGGCTCAGTCGGCGACGGCGCGCCCTCGCCAGGGCGAGCAGGCTGTGGTCGCGCCCTACCAGGCTCGCGGGCTACCTCGACATAGGCCATCTGCAAATTGGAAAGAGCGTTGCGCAGCACGGTGGACTCTTCGTTTGTCAGGTTGCCGCGTGTTTTCTCCTGAATCATGGCCAGTTGATCGATGAACATCTTGGCCAGCTCCAGGTTCACTTCGCCTTCACCGGTTTTTGGATTTGGGATTTGTCCAAGAAACAGCGCGGCGTTCTGCGCGTGCATCATGACGAATTCGATGAAGCGCTGCGAAAGTTCGCCGCTTTGGGTGCTGGTTTGGACTTCAGCCATGGCTCATTTCTGTTTCGCAGCTGGGGAGTTCTCCGGTCTGCCCGCCGTAGCCCCCGGCTCGCCGGAGCTTTTACGCGGAGGCGGCTGGGCGGAGGCGGGCGGTCGCACCGTCGCCAAAACATACGGTTGATCCCGGAAATATTTCGCAGCCACGCGTTTAATGTCATCGAGCGTCACCGCATTCACGCCGTGCTCGAGTTGCTTGTAATAATTAAAGCCAAGCCCATAGAGCTCGTCCAGCGCGCAATGATAACCGAAAGCAGCATTGCTTTGATTCGCGATCTCTTGTTGCCCAATCAACTTCTTTTTCGCTCGCGCCAATTCCTCGCTGGTGAGGCCATCTTTGGCGAGCTTGTGGATTTCATCGAGCAACGCCGTTTTAACCGGCTCGATTTTTTGCGGATCGGTGCCGAGATAAAAGGCGAAAAGGCCGGGCACCAGCCCTTGCATCTGGCTCGCGCCCACGTAATAGGCCAGCCCCATTTGCTCGCGAATGCGGACGAAAAAGCGCGAGCCAAGATCGCTGCTCGCCTCATCGATTAACTCCAAGGCGTATCGGTCCGGACTGAAAAGGTCCGCTCCGCGATAGCCGATCATGATCACGCCTTGCGCCTTATCCTTCCGGCTTTCGACCGTCTCTGTCTTGTTCAGCGGCGCGGCCGGATGGGCGTCCGTCAAAGCGAGCGCGCCAGGTTTCATCTTGCCAAGCGCTTTCTCGAAAAGCTGTTTCACCTCCGCCGCCTTCACATCGCCAAAGACGAAAATGACGCCATTTTTTGCGACAACGTAACGATCACGAAAGTTAAGCAGATCTTTCTGAGTCAGCCGCTGCACGGATTCGACCGAACCATTGGTGCGCAGGGCGTAAGGATGCTGCGTAAAAAGCGCTTGGCGCAAAATGTTGCGCGCTACGGTCGTCAACTGCTCTTCCTCCTGTTGAATAGCCGCGATCTGGATTTCTTTTTCGCGCGCGATCGCTTTTTCCGGCATGGTCGCGTTGAGCAAAACGTCCGAGAGCAACTCGACACCCAGTTTCAGATCAGGCTTGGTGACATCGACCGAGACACTCAAGCTATTGTTACCAGCATCGCTCGAAATCGAGCCGCCGACCGCTTCGATCTCGTTGGCAATTTGTTCCGCGGTGCGCGTTTTGGTTCCCTTCAGCAACACCTTCGCCATCAAGCGCGTGATCCCGTTGGTTTGTGCAGTCTCCGCGAGAAGCCCGCTACGAACAACGGCGCCCATTGCAACCAGTGGCAAACGAGGATCTTCTCGGACCAGAATCCGTAGTCCATTCGAGAGCTCGAATTTTTGAATGTCACCCGCCGCGGCGACCTTCGGGCCTTCAGCTTTGCCGGCCAGCGAAGCCTTCGGATTCAGTGACACCATGGTCAGGTTGGTCTCGGTCAGGTAAGTTGCGGCGACTCGCTTAATGTCGTCGAGGGTCACCTTCTGGACAGCAGCGAGATAATCCCGGCTGAAATTGAGATTGCGAGTCAGCAGCCAATTCGAGCCAATGTCCGAAGCCTGGCCGCGCATCGTCGTGAGCGCGTCCAGATGACGGCTGAGCGATATTTTTTTTGCCTTCGCCAATTCCTCCGTCGTGACGCCGGTCTGTTTCACTTCGTCAATGATGCGCAGGACCAATTGCTCGGCTGGTTCGCGTTTTCTGGGATCAAGCGTGGCATCAATGCCAAATAAACCCGGATCGCCCGGTGTGTACGAAAACGCCGCTATCTGGAATGCCAGACCGGCCTCTTCACGCACACGCCGATAGAGGCGCGAACTGCGTCCGTCGCCGAGGATGGTTGAGAGAAGATCGAGGGCGGGCACATCGGGGTTCGTGACCTCCGGAATGTGCCATGCGAGCGAGAAATGCGTCAGCTCGGTGGGAAATTCCCTGTGCACTTCGCGGCGGCCGAGTTGCGGCGGTTCCGCGGGAATGAATACCGGTTTGAGTGATTTCTCCGGATACGGCTTGAACAGCTCAATGAGCTGTTGCCGCACTTTCTGGGCATCGACATCGCCCACCACAATAAAGGTAAGATTGTTTGGGACGTAGCGCGTTTTGTAATACTGCATCACCTGCTCTTGTGTGAGCTGGTTGTAGATCTCGATCTCGCCGATCACCGGGAAGCGGTAGGGATGCCGCTGATAGGCGGTTGCGAAAAGAAGCAGCCCGGCCATGCGATCGGGATCATCCATGCCCATAGCGAACTCGCGCCGGATGACTTCCTGCTCTTTTTGATATTCTTCCGGCGGCAACGTTGAATTCATCATTGCGTCGGCCAGAACGTCGAGCGCGGTGCCTACACCGTCTTTTGGCACGTCGATCCAAAAAACCGTGCGATCAAAAGATGTGTAGGCGTTAATGTAACCGCCCACGTCCTGTATCTTTTGCGCGATCTGGTTCGTCGATCGTGTTTTCGTCCCCTTAAAGAGCATGTGCTCGAGAATGTGCGACAAACCTGCGCCCAGATGCGCGTCCTCGTCGATGCTTCCAGTGGCGCACCACGCTTGCACACTCGCGACCGGTGCGCTGCGGTCCTCCTGGACGATGATCGTCAGTCCGTTTGGCAAAATCCATTTTTCCGCCGAGCTCGGCGGAAAAGTGATGACGGACGAATCATCGCCCGGTGCGGCTTTTAGATTGGCAGAACTAAGCATAATTGCGACGAACAGCGCGGCGAATGACCAATGACGAATGACGAAATCCGAATGATGATAAGAAGTGGCCGACCGCTCTTTCGTCATTCTGAGCATTCGAGCTTCCTTCGTCCTTTGTCATTCTTCATTCGTCATTTGCGAATCATGGGCTGGCTCTCCGGCGACGGCTTGGCGCCCCTTGGTTTTGCCGGCGCGAACGGCTTCACGAAAGCTTCTTTAAAATCATAGACGTCCTTGAAATCCTCGATCGAATCTTCCTCGGTCTTCCCGAATATGCCGGCGCTGATCAGATTAAAAACCATGTTCCCAATGTCCTCGCAGGAATGAATTCCCCAATTATCGAAAACCGTCATGACCAGCGGACCGAACTCCTTGAGCGCGTACTGCCGCACTCCTCCCAGCAGCTCGGGTCCGGTCACATGCCGGACCGTGGCGCCCTTGACCTTCTTCTGCTGTTTTGTAGTGAAATCGAGCGAGTCGCGCAGAAAAACATACGCGTCCCGCTGGTAACGCTGGTCGCTCGCCACGATTGAATCAAGGGCTTCGGCAAATCCAATTTTTTGCATGAATAGAAAAAGCGCGCGTCTTGGCGCGCTCACCATGATAGCCAGCAACTCGGCGCCGAGCAACTGCGCTTAAGATTAAAATCCTCGCGTCGCATCGCCTTGTCGTCATCTTTGCAGGCAATGAATTTCATTCGGATTGAGAACCACATTATTAACCTCGACAATGTCGCTTACGTGACACGCAACGATAATCGGGTAGTCGTCACGTTCTGCGCTGCCAAAAGCGAAAGTTCATTGCATCTCGCTTTCAGAGGCGCGGATGCGGATCAATTGTGGGACTACTTTGCCAAGAGCACGATAGCGAGTCTTGGCCAAGGTTCATAAACCTGCGTTGCCTTTTTTCCTTCTGATCGGTTTTTGTTCTCAATCTCCGAACTGGTCCTCGAGCGCATCCAGATAAACGGAGATTGGATCCCGTCGCCGTGGCCCAGTCGCCTGCGGCTGGCTCGCCGCTCTGAGATAATCGGCGAACACGCCGCTGCGAGCTGGCAGTTGCGTCGCCTCGAACCAGTTCATGTAATCATCAACCTCGCTCATGCGAGCGGCGAGTTTTTCACGAGTACTTTGCAAGCGCGTCAGACGCTTGGTGATTCCCCTGCGCTTGCCGCGCGCGAGCAACGCCGCCATCTGCTGGTATTCGCGAGCTACGGGACGCAAAACCGGATTGGCTTGACCAATAAATAAAAGCAAAGTCCGGGCCAGTTCAGTGAGCGCGACTTTTTCTGCCGCCGACGCTTTTCGCCCGGCGAGCCCACTCAAATCAAGTGACTTTTCGGTGTTCGGAATTTTAACGCGCAACAACTCATCCAGCTGTCGCTCGCTTTCGATAAAAGTGAGCAACTGATGGTTTTGCGCGCTTCTTGCTCGTGTTAAGGCCGACTGCCAGGTCTTCTCTGTGTTGCGAGCCAGCACCGGAAATTGCGCCTTCAAATCAGCGACCGGATCGTTTGAGGCATTCGGCAGGCTGTCAATGTACCGCGCCAGCCGAATGCGCCCCTCGATTCCAGCGACAAGCAATTGCACCAGCGCGAAGGAGCAGGCGCGATAAAGCATGCGACCAGCAGAATCGAGAAGCACGGGGCGTTGCCGAAGGAATTCCTCCAACGACATCGTCTTTTCCGACACGGAAAGCGCTTCCACAAGCGGCGCGCGATCGCGTCCGGCGGTAAGCGCAAGCACACCATCAAGCAACCAGTCCGGTGGTTCGACGAATGCAACGCCAGGAGAAATGTCCGATTCTTTTCGATAAATCATCTCCAACAGAATCGCGCGGAGCAATTCGCGCTCCATCAGTGAAGCGTCGAGATTTTGAGCGATCGTCAAGTCCAGTTGCAGCTTCATGCCAGAACCGGTCTGGCTAAGCCGCAATTCGGCGCGCGGAATTTCGGGGAGGTTTGCCTGCTGCGGCTGCAAATTGATTACAATGGCGGTCTTCCACCGGTCGCGCTGCCCCAACAGTGAGATCAAATTGGCCTTCGTCTGCTCCGCAAGCTCGGAGACCGCGCCACGCAGCGTCGCATCGCCGCCATAAATGATGAATTGGTGCGAAGGACTCACACTGCGCACGGGCAATTCAGCCTGTAGCGATTGGCAGAGCAGGATGGACAATGTAAAGGTCGCGTGGCGGATCATGGTGATAGGATGAGGCATGGTAATGCCGGCGACAGCATCCTTGCCAGCGCGAATCAACGCATAGCTGGGAAAGCTGATTCAAACGATGTGAATCACTTGTTCGCGCGGGAAGCGGACTTTCTTTAGCGTGGCAGCTTTGTCGTCCGGCGATCGGTAACCTGCCGCGCAACAGACGACCGAAGCCAATCCTTTGGACGCAAGCTCGAGGATCTTGTCGTATTCCACTGGTTCGAAACCTTCCATGGGACAAGTGTCCACGCCCATGAGCGCCGCGCTCGTAATGAAATTTCCCAGGGCGAGGTAAGCCTGGTGCGTCGCCCATTGCAATGCCTGCGCGCCCCGTTCACCAGTTACGACGTCGCCTACCATCACCTCGCGATACCGCTTCAGAGCGTGAACTGTTCCGCCGCGAAGCTCGACTGTCCGGCTAAGATGTCGATCAATGTGTTCCTCGGTTATTTTCGTGTTCACCGCGAAGACCACAAAATGCGAGCAATCCAGGACTTGGCGCTGGTTCCATGTCGAAGGGAAAAGTCTTACCCGTGTTTTCTGATCGGTGATCACGATAAAATTCCACGGTTGCAGCCCGTAGGATGAGGGCGAAAGAATGAGCGCGCTCTCGAGCACGGTCCAATCTTCGGGTGAAATTTTCCGGGCCGGGTCGAATTTTTTTGTCGCGTAGCGCCAGTTGAGCTGGGTCAACAGCTGGTCGCCTTTGATCGGGTTCATAGCTCGTCGCGCCAGAAGATGGCCTCGCCGTGAGATATTTCCATCTGGAAAGCTCCCCGGCCAGGCATCAACCACGAATTAGCGCCAATGGACACGAATCCAGAGTTGCGGTTTCAGGTTTCTTAAAATTCGTGTTCATTGGTGGTTAGAAACTGATGACTTCGGCGCAGATCAGACAAGCATTTCTCGATTTCTTTCGTGAGAAACAGCACACCATTGTGCCGTCATCATCGCTCCTGCCGGACGCGCCCAATCTCCTTTTCACCAACGCGGGCATGAACCAGTTCGTCCCGATTTTTCTCGGCCAACAAAAACCGCAGTGGCATCCGCCGCGTGTGGCCGACACCCAGAAGTGCATTCGCGCCGGTGGAAAACATAACGACCTCGAGGACGTCGGGCTCGACACCTATCACCACACGTTTTTCGAGATGCTTGGCAACTGGAGCTTCGGCGATTATTTCAAAAAGGAAGCGATCGAGTGGGCGTGGGAGTTACTGGTCGAACGCTGGAAATTTCCGGCACAACGCCTTTACGCGACCGTTTACAAACCCGGTCCGGGCGAACCGAGCGAGTTCGACCAGGAAGCATACGATCATTGGGCGCATTTGTTTCGTGAAGCTGATCTTGATCCGGCTGTTCACGTTCTCAACAGCGGCAAGGCCGACAATTTCTGGATGATGGGCGACACCGGCCCTTGTGGTCCGTGCTCGGAAGTGCATGTCGACCTCACGCCCGACGGCGACACACGCGGCCAGTTGGTGAACAGTGACGACCCGCGTTGCATCGAGATTTGGAACCTCGTTTTCATCCAGTTCAATGCGCAACCTGTAGCCGGGGGCGGTGACCCCGGGGGCGTCGAGTATGTTCCACTCGCCGCGCGTCACGTCGATACCGGAATGGGTTTCGAGCGCGTGACCGCGATTATTCAAGGCACAAAAAATCTGACCGATTTCTCAAGGACGATTTCAAATTACGAGACCGATATTTTTCGGCCGATCTTCGACGAGCTGGAAAAACTGAGTGGCAAAAAATACGGCTCGACGATTCCGATTGTCGGGCGTCTCGGTGAGACGCCAATGGCGGCTGGCACAGCCGCCCTACAGAGCCAGACAGAACAAGAAAAGATCGACATCGCGTTTCGCGTCATCGCGGATCACATCCGCGCGCTCTCGTTTGCGATTGCCGATGGAATCATTCCGTCCAACGAAGGCCGCGGTTACGTCTTACGTCGCATTTTGCGTCGTGCTGTCCGTTACGGCCGCACGCTCGGGTTTCACGAACCATTCTTCTTCAAACTTGTTGATGTCGTGGCGAAGACGATGGGTGCCGTCTTTCCTGAAGTCCGGGTAAACCAAAAAACGATCAAAGAAACGATTCGCCGGGAAGAAGAATCATTTAACAAGACGCTCGATAAAGGTATCGAGCTTTTCGAGCAGGCTGTAAAGCTTATACAATCAGTTTCCCATTCACCCGGCGAATTTGAAGCGGTCGAGTACTCCGGCGCAACTCGAACTCAACGAAAGGTAGGACGTGTCCGTCGGACTTCGAGTGGTGAACTGTTTCAAGAACTTGCTGGTGAATTCGCGTTCCGACTTTATGACGAACAAGGCTTTCCGCTCGACCTGACTGAACTCATGGCGCGTGAACGAGGAATCACTGTTGATGTGGCTGGTTTTGAGAAACTGATGGACCAACAGCGCGAACGCGGACGCAAGGCACAGAAAAAAGAGGAAATCAGTATCGAAGAAGGCGAATTGAAAGCCGCGCCGACGAAATTTCTCGGTTACGACTTTCTCGAGGCGGAAGCAGTCGTCGAAACCGTTCTCCCGGGCAAAAAATCGGACGAACTAAATATCGTTGTTGATCGCACGCCTTTTTACGCCGAGATGGGCGGCCAGGTCGGGGATCGAGGATTGCTGCATGTTCCGGGGCACGATTGGACCGAAATTGGTCAGTTGCGCGTGATCGACACACAAAAACGCGGCGACGTTTTTGTTCATCGCGCGGACCTTGTCGAAGGTCGTGCCCCGGAACCGGGCGAGGCGGTGCGCATCTCAGTGGATGCTGATCGGCGCAAATTGATTCAGGGACATCATACCGTGACACATTTGTTGCACTGGGCGTTGCATGAAGTGGTCTCGCGTGATGCGTCCCAAAAGGGCAGCTATGTTGGCCCGGACAAACTGACTTTCGATTTCTCGAGCGCGCCCCTCACGCCGCAGCAAAAACGCGATGTGGAGAAATTGGTGAACGAAAAAATCGGCGAGAATGCGCCAGTTTCCTGGACAGAGATTCCGTATGGTGACGTAAGGAAGCGAAAAGACATCATCCAGTTCTTCGGAGAGAAATATGGCGACACCGTACGTGTGTTGCAGATCGGTGGAGCGCCCCGCGCGCTCAACGGCTACTCGATGGAACTTTGCGGTGGAACTCACGTGAGATCGACAAGCGAGATCGGTCCGTTTCGGATCGTGAAGGAAGAAGCGATCGCGGCGGGAACGCGGCGCATCGAGGCGGTCGCCGGTGACGCCGCTCGCGCGTGGGCGATGGAAGAAGCTGCGCGCCAACAGAAGAAATTCGAAATCCTTGCACGTAAAAAATCCGACATCGGCGTGTTGCCGGCGGTTGATGACAGCAGCCAGACGACAGAGTTGCTGAACCAGATCGATGCGCGCGCTGAGCATTTGGAGCAGATAGAGAGCGAAGTTCGCGACTGGGAAAAGGAAGGAGCAAAAGCGAGCGAGGCGCAATTGAAGGCTCGCGCGGCCGAGGTCGCGAAAGAACTTGCCGCAGCACACGCCGCGAAAGGTTACGTCGTCGCTGAAGTTAAGGATGCCGACGGCAAATTACTTCAGGCCGTGGTCGACGCGATCAAACCAAAAATCAACGGACCGATTTTCCTAGCGGGGAGATCGGAGGGGCGCGTTGCATTGATTGCATCGGTCCCGAAAGAATCCACGGCGAAATTTCAAGCCAACAAATTGATTCAGGAAATTGCGCCGCTGGTCGGTGGCCGCGGCGGTGGTCGCTCCGAGAATGCGCAAGGCTCGGGATCGAGGGTGGACAAGATCGAGAGCGCGCTGGCACGTGCGCGCGAATTGATCGGCAAATAAAACGATTACGGCAAGGCCAGCGTGATAAGAAATGTCGTGGCCAAGGCCGCGAAGAGGACGACCAGATAAGCGACGCCGCCGACGAAGAATTTAAAGATGCTGAAGAACCAGCCCTGCCGATAGACGCGGCGGATCGACAGAAAAATTTGCACGGCAAAAGTCGTCCAAAGCAGCCCGATCGTCCAGCCGGCCAGCGCGCTGGGCGCGGTGCGATTCAAGCCCATAGTGGCGAGAACGATCACCATGATCGCGAGATAAGCGAAGGTGTGAATGTGAAATGCGTAAACGAGATGATCGATGTAAAAAATGCGTTTTCGCAGATAAAGAATCTTGAGCACGAAGGCGAAGAGGGGGACACACGCCAGCATCATGTAGGGCAGGTTGCTGATCAGCGTGACGAGGAACAACTGGATGTTGGTGCCGGCTTCGCCGAATTTTTGTCTGGCCCGCGTTTCAATCCAGCTCTCAAATGAATCTGACGGCGGCTTGTTGTCGGTCTCGATCAACTTGGGTTTATCCTCCAGCGGTTTTTTTAGCGCCTGATCGACTTTCGCTCGCGCTTCCGGCGGCAGATTCTTCATCGCCTCTTCCATCCTGGCGCGCGCGTCCGGCGGGAGATCGCCCTCCAGTTGCCTCTCGATCTTTGCGCGCTCTTCTTCGGGCAGATCATCGCGTTTGAGCTCGGTCTTCAACTCAGCGCGCTTTTCCGGCGAGACTTTTTCTCCGCCCAAGGCCGCCTCGATTTTGGCGCGCACTTCCGGGGCAACATTCTCGCGCTCGAGTTCGCTTCTGATTTCCTCGCGCTGCGTCGGCGAGAGATTGATCGGGTCGATGTCGATCGATTTGATCCAGTACGTAACAGCGAAGAAAAACACGATGCTGGTGAGAAGATAAAGACGGGCGGGATGCAAATATTTGACCCGGTGACCAGCTAGAAACTCGTTCGTCAAACGCCAGGGCCGGGTGAGAAGCAGGGCGATGGTGTGGAAAAATTTCGAGTCCCAATTCAAAAACGAATCGAGAAGATCGACCATCACGTGGCGGAAAGAGCGGCGGTAGTCGATCGCCGGCTGTCCACATTGCGAGCAGTAGGTTCCGCTTAGCTGCGTCCCGCAATTTTCACAGTGAGTGAGAGGGGGTCGCTGACTCTTCCGGCGAAGGAAACGCCTTCGACCAGGTTCCTCCACGGCCGAGATAATAGTGTCGCCGAGAATTATTTTCGCCGGTTCGTCCGCCATCCGAGTCGAGCTTATGAAAGGCCAGGTCGCGCGTCTATGTGGAACTTCATCGCAAGATCGACAGCGAAACTTTGGATTGACCGCCGCAAGGACGCGATGTCACGATCCGTCCCGGTTGCCCGGGAAATTGCCTAACCGGCGGTAACATGGCTTCGTATCTCTTTAGAACGAAAAATCCTGATCACTTGATTCAGGAATCAATTGCGCCTGATCGATTGATGAAGCGTTCGCTCAGCGCCTTCGATCTGACTTGCCTGGGTATCGGCGCAATTATCGGCGCCGGAATCTTTGCTCTGGCAGGAACGGCGGCAGCGGGAGAACAAACAGCCGCGGTCTCTTCGATCTGGCGGACTCCGGTTCTAACTTTTATTCAATCCTGGATCAGTGGTTCGGAAATTGTCACGGGCCGTCCGGGAGCCGGTCCAGCCGTAGCGTTGTCGTTTGTCGTCGCTGCGATCGCGTGCGGTTTCGCCGCTCTGTGTTATTCGGAGCTGGCCTCGATGATTCCAGTGTCGGGCTCAGCCTATACTTATTCCTACGCTACGCTGGGAGAGATCGTGGCGTGGATCATTGGCTGGGATTTGATTCTTGAATACGCGGTCGGCAACATGGCCGTGGCGGTGGGTTGGTCCGGCTACTTCGTCCAACTCTGCGCCAGCAGCGGCCTGAAATTTCCGCTCTGGCTAGTGACCGATCATACGACGGCAATTAATCTTCTTACTCATGGCGGCAATGCCTTGACGAATTATTCGTCGACAGCGCTGCCGGTGATCGCGGGTCAGTCCGTCGCCGTCAACTTGCCGGGCTTTTTCATTGTTGTGCTCGTCACGATCTTGCTTGTCTATGGGATTCGGGAAAGTGCCAAGACCAATACCGCCATCGTCATTATTAAAGTCGCCGTGGTGGTGTTCGTGATTTCTTACGGAGCCTTCCTGGTGAATCCGACGCACTGGCGGCCATTCATGCCGTCCGGCTTCGGCGGTGTCATGAGCGCTGCCGCCATCGTCTTCTTCGCCTTCATCGGGTTCGATGCCGTTTCGACCACGGCGGAGGAGACGCGGAATCCGCAACGAGATCTCCCGATTGGAATGATTGCGAGCCTGATCATCTGCACGGTCCTCTACGTTCTGATGGCGCTGGTTTTGACAGGAATGAAAAAATACAACGTTTACCTGGGCGATTCGGCCGCGGTGGCGACGGCGTTTGGAGGCCGGCCGTGGGCCCAAGCGCTCATTAGCGCGGGCGCTCTCGCCGGCTTAACCTCGGTATTGCTCGTGTTCCAGCTCGGACAGCCCAGGATTTTCATGGCCATGGCTCGCGATGGATTGCTCCCGCCATTTTTTGCCCGCATCCATCCCCGCTTTCGGACTCCACATATCACGACAATTCTAACCGGAATCGTTGTGGGTGGAGTTGCCATGATCACAGACATCGGTGCACTCGCTGAGCTAACCAATATCGGGACTTTGTTCGCCTTCGCGCTCGTTTGCGCGGGGGTGATGGTTCTGCGACGAACGGATCCGAGTCGGGTGCGGCCCTTTCGGGTTCCGATGGTTCCATTGTTTCCGATTCTCGGCATCCTTCTTTGCTTCGCCTTAATGATGAGTCTTCCTTTGGACACCTGGATACGATTTTTTATCTGGCTCGCAATTGGACTGACGATCTATTTCCTGTACAGCGTCCGTCACAGCAAACTGCGCCGTGGGATCGACGTGGGGCCGACCGAAGACATCCCGCCGCCGCTCATAAAGACCTAAAGGCTGGCAATAGCTTTTGTGCGCTACGCTGCCGCTTGCGCGTGGGAGACTTTGTCGTCCAATTCCAGCCACTCGAAGGTCGTGGTCTCGGTCGGATCGAGCCCCAGCGTCCTAGCCTCTTCAACGAAGAAATCGCGCTTCTCCGGATCGTCGTAGAAACTGCCGACCTCCGCTTCGCGGCTCCAGCGTTCGATTTCAGCCGGCGTTTTCTTTTCGCCGCTTAGATTGAGCCATTCGACGATTTCTTGGTCGCTTGCTCCCTGCTCGATTTGCGCTTTGAAATCGTCGCCTTTCACGCCCTTGAATCCGAAGAGCATGTTATCGAGCGGACAATCGAAATAGTATTCGCCGATGTTCCCTGCCACGAGCGCGCGGCATTTGTCGATCGTGCGGCCAAGAATCGCGTAGCCACCGACTCGAATACGCGGGCTGCGCGGTGCTTCCTTCGATAAATCTTTTCCGGTGACTTTCTTTTTCATACTTCAGGTGTTTCGAATGAAGCGGAGGGTTCGGCTGCCATCCAGTTCTAATCCCGTGCACGCGATCGTACCCCAAATCTCTCGCCACGAACCCGCGCAGCGCGATTCGAACCTTGTCATTCGTCATTGGGGGTTTCGTCATTGATCCTGCACCAACTGAAGGCGCCGCTGGACATGACAACGGGCGCAATGCGTCGCATAATCAGTCATGGTCAACATCTCGATCAAGTATACGGGCGATTTGCACTGCGATGCGACGCATGGCCCGTCGCAATCAAAACTCTCTACCGATGCGCCCACGGATAACAAAGGCAAAGGGGAAGCATTTTCACCAACCGACCTCGTGGCCACGGCCCTCGGAAGTTGCATGACCACGACCATGGGAATTAAGGCTCAAGAGCTGGGTATTGATCTGCGCGAAATGACCGTGTCAGTGCAAAAGGAAATGTCCAAGGATGCGCCGCGTCGGATCGTTGGATTGCCCTCTGAAGTTCATCTCCCACTGCCAAAGGATCATCCGCAGCGCGAAGTGCTCGAGCAAACCGCGCTTAATTGTCCAGTACACAAAAGCCTGCCTCCGGAAATCCATCGTCCAATCAAATTTTTCTGGGAAGGGTGACCGCCAGTCATCCCGAACGGTATGAGAGAGCTCTTCCGCGAAGTTTGAGTCGGTCGATTTCCGCGCGTGATCAACGAGTCTTTGTGAGATCCTTCGCTTCGCTCAGGACGACCGTGCAGTGATTATTTGGTCGGATACAACCACTGCATGTAATCGCGCACGCCTTCTTCCAGCGGGAAGCGTGGCTCGTAACCGAGCGCGCTCCGGACTTTATCCAGATCCGCTTCGGTGAAGTTTTGATAGTGCGCGTGCGGATTGTCGATGTAGTCAGGCTGAAAATTTGCGCCAAGGCATTTGTTCAGAACATCCACCAGTTCATTAAACGAGCGCGCCTGTCCCGAACCGAGGTTGTAGATTCCGCTGGTTTGCGCATCGAGTGCGCGAATGCTGCCTTCGACGGCGTCCTTCACATAAACAAAATCGCGTTTTTGCTCGCCATGTTTGAAAATTCGCGGTCGTTGTCCCGCTTTCATCTGTTTCGAGAGATGATAAATCATGCTTGCCGGGACGCCTTTGTGCGCTTCGCGCGGTCCGTAAACGTTGAAGTAACGCAGCCCAACGATGATCCAATCGGGATTCTCCGCCGCGGCGCGCCTAGCGATGTTGTCCATGATCACCTTGGAAAATGCGTATACATTCGCTGGTGCGGCGCCGTTTGATTCCACACTGGTCTCCGTCGCAGGGCCATAAGTTGCTGCAGAGGAAGCGTAGATAATTCGTGCCTTAGTCGGGCGCGCAAAATTCAAAATTCGCCGGAAACTTTCGACGTTATCATGAACTTGCTCGAACTGGTCGTGATTGGTCGTGTCCGTAATCGACGCGAGATGAAAAATGGCATCGAACTTTTCGTCGCCGAATTGATGGTGCCAATCGAGCGTCGCCAGATTTTGCGCCACGAAATCGCCGCGATAGCCGGCGAGATTCTTGAAATCGCCGGAGCGAAAATCATCGATCACCGTGAGTCGCGAGTCCGGAAATTTCTCCTGCAACGCGAGCGTTAGATTGGAGCCGATGAATCCGGCACCGCCAGTGATGACGAAGTTGGGAAGAGAGTGCAATTTTGGTAAATGAGGATTGGCGAGAGATAGATAGATCTTGAGCCGGGAAGCGCAAGCGGCGAGTTAAAGCACGCAAGAATGCGGTTCGAGACGCGCTATACTTACGATTTTATCAAACGATTCCTTCCGCGAGATTGTCGGCGGATTTTGGAGATCGGCTGTGGAACGGGCGAGCTAGCAGCTCGTTTGTCAAAGGACGCTTCCGTTGTGGCAATCGACTCCGATCGCGATTCTGTCACCGCTGCGCAGCTGCTCGGCGTGGATGCGCGCGTTGTGACGTGGCCTGATTTTGATGAGGGCCATTTTGATGCAGTCTTGTTCACTCGCTCGCTGCACCATATTCACCCATTGCCTGAATCGATCAGGCACGCAGCGGCTAGTCTGGTCGATGGCGGACTAATTATCGTGGAAGATTTCGCGTATGAATCCACGGACGAAAAAACGCTGCACTGGTTTAGCAGCGCGATCCGTTTGCTCGAAGCGAGTGGCTTGCTCACGGTGAGCGACGAATTTCTGGACAAGGTGTTATCCAAAACAGAGACGTTGAAGGCGTGGCGACAAAATCACGAGGATGAATTGCACACAGCGGCTGAGATCGCCGCACAACTCGAAAAGTTTTCAGGCCGCGTCATTAGAGAGAACGCGGCCTATTATTTTCAGTACATCGCCAACGCGATCACTGCGACAGAGAAGCGCGACGCGATCCTTCAAGCTTTCGCCGTGCAGGAAGAAACGCTGGCGGCCGATGGCGCGATTATCGCACTTGGCCGGAGGTTTGTGGCGACGCAGGCCGGATAACTGCGAAATAAATCTTGCAGCGCTGCGCGCAAGCGGATACTTCTCGATCCAGTTCTTTGCGAGCTTGGAAAAGTGGATCGGCGCAAGAAATCCCGTGTGAATCGGGAGCAGTTGCGCTGCTGTAACTGGATACAACTTCCCAATTGGGCCAATCCCCGAACTTTCGGGGGTGAAGGCGGGAAGAAGGTGAAGCCAGAAGCCAGAATATTTGTCCGGTCCACCTCATTCGTGCCCGCGTGTGCGGTGCGCGAAAAAACTTCTTCGCAAAAAGAAGAATGAGAGTCGTGGACCATGCGGCTCCGCCAAACAAGTCCGCCTCTCAACAGATGGAGGAAAACTTGTTATGTGGAAGCAAAATGGCTGCGGGCTTTGGCTCGCTGGAATTTGGTTAACGCTTGGGCCGATCATCAGTCGCGCGCAGGAACCATCGCCAAGTCCGTCGCCCGGTGAAGCGACGGCCGAAGCGGTCATCGTCAGCGCGACGAAAATTGAAACGCCGGTTAATGAGATCGGCAGTTCCGTGACCCTGATCACGGACGACGAGATCGAGCGGAATCAGCAGCGTTCTTTGCCAGATGCGCTGCAAACCGTCCCCGGCCTGAACATCGTGCAGACAGGCGGGCCGGGCGGAAAAACTTCGGTCTTCATGCGCGGGAGCAATTCGAATCACACCAAAGTGTTGATCGATGGAATTGACGCCAACGATCCGAGCCAGGATGGGGTCTTTGATTTCGGCCAGGTGCTGACCTCCGATCTCGCGCCCGTGGAAGTATTGCGCGGTCCACAAAGCAGTCTCTACGGTTCCGACGCGCTTGGCGGCGTGATTAATCTGGTAACGAAAAGAGGCGAAGGACCGCCGCGTTTCACCGGCATGTTGGAGGGCGGTGCGTTCGACACCTTTAATCAAAGCGCAAGCGCGAGCGGATCGATCTCGCGTTTCAATTATTACTTTAACGTGGCGCATCTGCTGGTCGACGATACGCCAGTCACGCCTTTGGATTTGTTGCCGCCGGGTCGCAAGCGGATCAATGACAGCTACGAGAACACGACACTTTCGACCAAGCTCGGTGTGGATTTGACCGAGACGCTCGGACTCGAAGCGGTCGCGCGTTACGTCGACTCGACGTTGTTTTTCACAGGTGACGATTTCTCAGTTTCTCCCAGCGTCCCTGCGGCGGAGCAAAGTGAGCAGCACGCGCAACAGTTGTTCACGCGCGGTCAGGCGAACCTCACGCTTTTCAACGGCGCGTTCAAGAATACGTTTGGCCTTGGTTACACACGTTACCGCACAACAATCCAGGCGTCCGATACTGGTTTCGGTCTTCCGCCTGCGAATCTTAATCAGGGCGACCGCCTCAAATTTGATTGGTTAGGCAACATCACGATGACGGACCAGCATACATTACTGCTCGGTGTGGAAGACCAGAACGACCGCCTGCTCGATAGCCCGATTTCAGTCGACAACGGGAATGTCGCCGGTTTTGCGGAGCTGCAATCGGAGATCGTGGCTAACTTGTTTGCAGCAGCGAGCGTGCGCCACGACGAAAACGAACGCTTTGGCGGGAAAACAACCTGGAGAATCGCGCCGGCCTATTTGGTTCCGAAGATCGGGACGAAGTTGAAGGCAAGTTACGGCACCGGATTCAAAGCGCCGAGCCTGACACAACTCTTCGTGGACTTTCCGGAATTTAACTTTTTCGCGAATCCCAATCTAAAACCCGAAGAGAGCGAAGGCTTCGATGTCGGATTCGAGCAGCCGCTGTGGGACCGGGTGTGTTTCGGCGCGACCTATTTCCATAACGAAATTACGAATCTCATTGTCCCGAATGCAACCTTTACGTCGCTGGAAAATATTGGCCGCGCCACGACGGAGGGAGTGGAAGCCTTCGCCTCATTCGCGATCACCGATCGTTTCAACCTGCGCGTTAATTACACTTACACGGACGCGCGTGACGATACGACCGATCTGGAGTTGCTGCGCCGGCCGAAACATCGGGCAAGCCTGAGCGCAACCTGGCGACCGCTCGATCGCCTCTCAGTTTCAACGACGATGATTTACGTTGGCTCGCAGGTCGACGGGAATCGTAGCTTTTCGATTCCGCGTCTAAATACCGATCCCTATTTTGTCGCCAATCTCGCCGCCGAATACGACGCCCGCAAAGGTGTCACCTTATTCGCGCGCGTGAACAATTTGTTCGACGAGCGATATGAAGATCCGACTGGGTTTCAGCGGCCGGGGTTCGGTTTTTACGGCGGCGTGCGCGTGAACTTTGAAGTCGCGAGTGCGAAAAAGAACAAAGCCGAAAGCGATGCGAAGGAGAATGCAAAATGATTTCTGACAAGGATTGCGATCAGCTGCCCACAACGGCCGCTAATTTTGTTTGGCTTGTGATTTTAAGTCTCGCCGGTCTCGGCGGCAGTGTTGTCATCTCGTGCGTAACGCCGTTTGTCGCGCTCGCCGTTGCCTTGGTTGGCACGGTCAGGCTCACGCTCGCTTTGCGCGCAATGATTGCGATTTGGCTGGCCAATCAATTGGTTGGATTCGTCCTCTTCCATTTTCTGCGCACATCGAACACATTTCTTTGGGGCCTTGCGATGGGCGGCGCGGCGCTTTTGTCGACTCTGACTGCTGGGATCGCGCTCAAACGTCTCGCGTCACGGTCGACAGCAGCAAAACTTAGTCTGGCCTTTTTGCTGGCCTACGCAATTTACGAAGCCTGTCTT
>JBKOWV010000117.1:0-10998 GCA_046724585.1 Verrucomicrobiota bacterium | reverse complement strand
TGGAGCGGTTTTACTTTGCGCTTTCCCTGAATGGAGCGATCTGTTTGCGCTTCCCAGGCGCATTCCTAATCAGACACGATGATCGATCAACCTCCCGCGCTTCAGGATTTACGGATTCCACACATTCCGGTGCGGTTGATCGCCAGCATCGCCGCGATCATTCTGCTGCTCATTCTCACATGGACATCTTTCTACACCGTGCAGGCGGAGTCGGAAGGGGTCGTCCTTCGCTTTGGCAAGTTTTTGAAGACGGTCCAGCCCGGCTTGCACTTCAAACTTCCGTTCGGCATCGATCATGTAACCGTTCTGCCGACGAGACGGCAACTGAAACTCGAGTTCGGCTTCGGCACGCCGGTATATACGAACCCCTACCAGCCAGGGGAAGACGCGCGAGAAGAAAGATCGATGGTGACGGGCGACCTAAACGCCGCGCTCGTCGAATGGGTAGTACAGTATCGGATCGAGGATCCGAAGCAATATCTCTTCGACGTTCGCAATCCTGATCAGACCTTGCGCGATTTATCGGAGGCGGCCATGCGCGAAGTGATCGGTGACCGCACCGTGGATGAAGTCATCACAATCGGCCGGCAAGACATTGAGATTTCGGCCCTGGCGCGGATGCAGGAATTGTCCAAGCGCTACATGCTCGGCATCCGGGTCGATCAAGTGCAACTGAAGAACGTCAACCCGCCGGCGGAGGTGCAGGCGTCCTTTAACGAAGTGAACAGAGCGCAACAGGACCGCGAAAATGCGATCAATATCGCTAACCGCGATTACAACGAAGCAGTCCCGCGAGCACGCGGGCAGGCCGATCAGATGATTCGCGCAGCCGAAGGCTACCGCTTCAAACGTGTGAACGAAGCGCAGGGCGACGTCGCATCGTTTAACGCCATCCTCGCAGAATATGTGAAGGCGCCTGAAATCACGCGCACTCGACTTTATCTCGAAACGATGGGGGACGTGCTCCCAGCGACCGGCGAGAAGATCATCATCGACGATTCGATGAGAAACCTGCTCCCGATCCTCCCGCTCAACCCGAACCCTCTGGAGAAAAGATGAGCAAGTGGGGGTGCCTTTGGTTCTTGTTCATCGCGCTGATGGGCGCGGTTTTGTGGACGTTGTTCGGATGCTTCTACGCCGTTTACCAAACCGAACAGGTGATCATTACGCAATTCGGCAAACCGGTTGGAGAACCAATCGGGGAGCCGGGACTGCATTTCAAGGTTCCCATCATTCAAGAGGTCAACCGAATCGATAAGCGTTTTCTCGAGTGGGATGGTTCCCCCGTTGCCATTCCGACGCGGGACAAGACCTACATTCATGTCGACACTTTTGCCCGCTGGCGCATTTCTGACCCTAAGACGTTTTTTGTGCGGCTGCGCGATGAACGAAGCGCCCAATCGCGTTTGGAAGACATTCTTGGAAGCGAGACCCGCAACGCCGTGGCCAAAAATGATTTGATCGAGATTGTGCGCACGGACAAGGAACGCAAACCTCTCCGGGACGAAGGCCTGAAAAATGTGCCAGCCGGTTTGGGAACAATTGGCGTGCTCCCGCCGATTCAGATTGGACGAGGGAAAATCGAAGAGGAAATCAAAACGAAGGGGGCTAAGAAGCTGGCGGAGTTCGGCATTGATCTGCTCGATGTCCGGCTCAAACGCGTAAATTACAATCCCGATGTTCTCGACCGAATCTACCAGCGAATGATCAGCGAGCGCCAGCAAATCGCACAGCGGTTTCGCTCAGAAGGTGAAGGCGAAGCTGCGCGCATCGCCGGCCAAAAGGAGCGTGATCTAAATGAGATTCAGTCAACCGCCTATCGGCAGGTGCAACAAATCCGCGGTGAAGCCGACGCGAAAGCGACCGAGATTTACGCGCAAGCTTACACCCAGAACCCGAACGCGGCCGACTTCTACAATTTCCTCAAGAGCATGGAAACCTATCGCAAGGTGCTGACGAAAGATGCCACGCTGGTCCTTTCCACCGATAGCGATCTTTTCAACTTGCTGAAACGCGCGAGCGCAAAACCTTCAAGTGCGCCACCTGCCCGCTGATCGAGCTGCCTTGTCGCGTGCGCTGAAGGTATCACACCGCCGCGATGTCGGATTAAGTTAGTCGCTGCTGGAAGGCGGGATGAGGAGCAGCGACAGACTCGTTGGATCCGCGTCGCGTTAATGTGTCAGCAGTTCCATGAGGCGGGCTTCGTAAGAGTCGCACGTGGGGCATTCGCCGTTAGCCTGGACCCATTCGGGATGTTGAATCCGCAGATCGTCGTGAATCTGTAGCCGAAGCTCGGTGTAGGTGTGAATTTGGCGAGGCACGGCCATTGGCTTGGTGAAAGATTCAAGTGTAGCGGTGGACGATTTGTCGAACTTGCCCCGTCGATGAGTGCGCTCAGTTCCGAGACTAACGAATTTCATAAACGGCCTTTCGTTTGGGTTGACTGTTCCAAATCCGCGCGGAACGAACAACCATCCTCACGAGGTTTAAACGGCCGCCTCGCTTCGGTCGGCTCGGCTCCAGCTGAGTTTAGGGATCGCGCTAAGCGGTGCCTCAGCGAAGGTTAAGCCCCACAGCCGGCTTTTCGGCCCGGCCGAAAGTGCGTTGAGACGGCGGGAGTCGCAAAGGCGGCGGGGGAATAGGTGGAATGCCGGACGAGTTTGAGGAATCCGGCGCCGAGCCTGTTTTCCGGGGAAGAGCCTCATTAAACCCCGGGGTTTGAATCCCGCCCATCCGCCATGCGGAGCAAATTTTCTCAATCCTTGTGCTCTATCACAGAAAGGTCCTGCCTCAGTTTGACCATGCTGCTGTGGGGCAGAACACCGCGAAAATTCACGCCTGGATAAATCATACAATCGCGTCCGAGCACCGACCCCGGGTTAATAACGGCGTTACAACCGATCTCCGTCCGGTCGCCGACGATCGCGCCGAATTTTGTCAGACCGGTGGCGATGTTGCCATCGGCGGTAACGACCGCGATTTCGCCGTGATCGAGTTTTACGTTCGAGAGAATCACGCCCGCGCCCAGATGAGCATGGTGACCGAGGATGGAATCGCCGACGTAATTAAAGTGTGGCACCTGCACTTCGTCGAACAGAATGCAATTCTTGAACTCGCACGAGTTTCCCATCACCGCGCCATTGCCGACGATCACGTTCTCGCGCACGTAACAGCCGCTCCGAATCTGGCAATTTTCTCCGATCCATGCCGGCCCTTTCAGCACCGCGCCCTGCTCCACGACGGTACCTCTGCCAATAAAAACGTGATTGCTGACAAATGGTTTGCCCATCAGTTCGCCCAAAACCGCGGGCTTCAGACGAAATTGCAGGTAACTCGGGATCTGTTTGAGCGCGTCCCAAACGTAATTCTGGTTTTCGAACAGCTTCGGATGGGCCGTGTGTTCGAGGTCAAGAAAATCAGTCGGCGCAAACATGAGTATCTTCGTGATTACTTAGCATGATCGAAACGTGGCGCATTCTGCCAGCGCAAATTCCGGACCGCACGCGAGACGCACGCGCTAGCCGGAAGGAGCCGCAACTCGTCGCGTAAGCTTTTGCCCATCCTTAGTATCGCGCGCTTCCCAGCCAAGCGCGAAAATTCGCTCGCGCAGTTCGTCGCTTCGCTTCCAATTCCTTTCACGTCTTGCGGCCTCGCGATCCTTTGCGAGCTGTGCCACTTCTGCCGGTACCGCGGCTTCGGCGTCCGTTTCGAGATCGAGAACGTTGTTGATCCGCCTCCACCAATCCAACCAAGCCTTTGCCGAGGCGGCATCGAGCTCATCTTGATCCATCGCTCGATTCGTCTCCCGAATCGTTTCAAACAAAAATCCAAGCGCCGCCGAAATGTTGAGATCGTCATCGAGCGCTTCTTCAAATTGCTGACCGAGCTGTGTCTTAGCCTTCCCCTTGTCGTTCCTCCCCGCAGCGGTTTCACGAAGTCGCCCCAGCCACTCATCGATGCGGGCGAGCGCTTGCCGAGCTTCCTCCATCCCCTCCCACGTAAAATTAAGCGGTGCCCGATAATGCACGCGCATCAGGGCGTAACGAATTTCGCGGCCGGTGTATCCCTTTTCCAAAAGATCCGGGAGCGTGTAGAAATTCCCGAGCGATTTCGACATCTTTTGTCCATCCACCAGCAAATGCGCGCAGTGCAGCCAGTAGCGTGCGAATTTTTTGCCGGTCACACCTTCGCTCTGCGCGATCTCCGCTTCGTGATGCGGGAAGATGTTATCGACGCCGCCGCAATGGATATCGATCTGATCACCGAGTAACGCAGTCGACATCGCGCTGCATTCGATGTGCCAGCCGGGCCGGCCGCGGCCCCACGGACTTTCCCAACCCACCTCACCATCTTCTTCATCCCAGGCTTTCCAAAGCGCAAAATCGCCGATGTGTTCCTTGTCGTATTCGTCGTGCTTTACCCGCCCAGTCGATTGGAGCTGTGTGAGATCGAAGTGCGCGAGCTTTCCGTAGTCTGGGAATTTGTTAATCCGAAAATAAACCGATTTGTCGTCCGCTTGATAAGCCAACCCGCGCGAGATGAGCGTGGCTATCATCTCGATCATCCGGTCGATATGGCGCTGATCCGTCGCAGCTGGAAATTCCTCCGCGCGCTTGATCCTCAGCGTGTCGATGTCCTCGAAGAACGCCTGCTTGAATGGCGCGGTAAATTCCGAGAGCGGAATCTTCGCTTCATGGGCGCCACGGATCGTTTTGTCGTCCACGTCGGTAATGTTCATAACGCGATGCACTTTGTAACCGCGCAGCTCCAGGTGTCGCTGGAGGAAATCTTCGAAGATGTAGGCGCGAAAATTTCCGATGTGCGCCCGGCTGTAAACGGTTGGCCCGCATGTGTAGATGCCGATCTTGCGTTCGACGGGATCGCGCGGTTTGAATTCCTCAATCTCGCGCGAGTAGGTGTTAAAAAAGCGCATTTGTCGTGTCGAGCGAAGTCGAGACATCTCTCATTGTCTTGTGGTTAGCAGTAAGAGATTCCTCGACTCCGCTACGCTCCGCTCGGAATGACAAAGGACTCATTCTTGCTCCACCGTTGCAATCGCCATCGCGGCGATGCCTTCACTGCGGCCAATCGCGCCAAGGCCTTCGTTTGTTGTCGCCTTGATGCCAATGCGCGATTCGGTCAGGCCGATCGCTTGCGCAATTGCTTTTCGCATCGCCGGAATGTGTGGCGCAATCTTGGGTGCCTCGGCCAGAATTGTCGCGTCAACGTTGATCGGGCGCGCCTTGTTCTTCGCCAGCAGCGCGGTCACCTGACGCAAGATGCCGATGCTGCTGATGCCGCGAATTGACTGGTCCGTATTAGGAAAATGCTGGCCGATGTCGCCCGCAGCAACCGCACCGAGCAGCGCATCCGCGATCGCGTGCGACAGGACATCCGCGTCCGAGTGTCCTTCCAGCCCGTGCGAGTGCGCAATCTCCACGCCGCCAAGGATCAGCTTTCGTCCTTTGGCAAAACGATGCACGTCGTAGCCGATCCCACATCGAATCATGGCTTCGCCACGTTAAATCGTTGAATCTTTAAATCGTTGAATCGTAAATTCGTCGTCACAATTTCAAATCAATGATGCCATTCGAGGCCACGATGCTGTATTTATCTTTCATGTCTTCGCGCGGCCGAAGATCGACAGTTCCACCGGCGTTTTCAACTAGGAGCCATCCAGCCGCGATGTCCCACAAACTAATTCCCTGCTCAATGTAGGCGTCGAAGCGTCCACATGCGACGTAGGCCAGGTCGAGCGCGGCGCTACCGAGCACGCGGCATTTGCGCACGCGATGAATCATTTGCCGAAGCAGCGGAAGGTTCGCGTCGATCGTCTCTCCGGTCTTGGCAAGCCCGACCGAAATCACGGCTTCTGCCAGGTCCGCGCGGTCGCTCACGTGAAAATGATGGCCATTCAACTTCGGAGTCTCGCTTTTTTGTCCTGTCCACATCTCATCACGGATTGGATCGTAAATGACGCCCACCATGATCTCGCTCCGGACACGCAACGCAATCGAAACGCAAAAATGCGGAATGCCATAGAAATAATTCACCGTTCCATCAAGCGGATCGACTACCCATTGATGCTCGCTGGATTGATCGCCTACGATTCCTTCCTCGCCGTAAAGCGCGTGGCCGGGAAATTCTTTGAGAAGCAATCTGGTGATTAACTCCTGCGCGTGAACATCAATTTCCAGTTTAATATCGTGCGCATGAGTGGAATTGACGCGGAGTGGCTGCTGAAAATTTTGACGAAGCAGTTCGCCGGCGGCAAGCGCAGCTTTCTCGGCCGCATCGAGATAATGCTTCATGCTAAGAACTACCTCGCACAATGGGCGCAGAGTGCGCAACGGAAAACGAGGACACATGCAGCATCGGCGTCGTAATTTGTGTTCATGAGAGCAAAAAAACCGGGAGGAAAATAAATTCTCCTCCCGGGTTGAAGTTAGGGGTTATGGCCCCGAAAGCTTTCGGGGTTGTTATCGAGCGTTGGGCCTTAGTGCCTCTTTTTCTTCGCTGTTTTTTTCTTAGCTGCTTTCTTTCTTTTCTTTGCCATCGACTCTATTCCCCCCTTTCAATCCGCAACGTGCGGAGATCGGTGAAGAGTTGGGAATGACTTCACTTACACACGAGTTCAGTAATCATCACATTTTTTTTGTCAAACATTTTTCTCGGTAATTTATTAATATTTTTACGAGCTCGCACGCGATATTTTTTTTTGATGTGCGCGAAATTTTTTCTTTCTCACCGTTGCGAAAGAAGATTGTTACTTCGTTGGCATCGCTCTCCATTCCTGAATCTGCGCTGCTCACATCGTTCGCCACGATGACGTCACATTTTTTTGCGCGCAGTTTTTGTTTGGCGTTTTCTTCGATGTCATTTGTTTCGGCGGCGAAACCAACAAGAAGAAATTGTCGATCTTTTTGTGGAAGTGATGCGAGAATGTCACGCGTGGGAATGAGATCGAGCGCGAAATGTTCATTACGCTTTTTAATTTTCGTTGCGGAAACCTTTCGCGGTTTGTAATCGGCCACCGCCGCGGACATCACCAGCAGGTCGCATTCGCGCGCGTGGCGATGGACGGCGCTGTACATTTCATCGCTGCTCAAGATCGAAACGACCTGCGCGCCCGACGGTGGATCGAGATTCACCGGACCGGAAATGAGAGTGACGTCGTGTCCGGCTGCGAGCGCCGCCTCGGCGATGGCATAGCCCATTTTCCCTGACGAGCGATTTGAAATGTAACGAACGGGATCGATCGGCTCGCGAGTTGGGCCAGCCGTGATAAGAAATCTCACGCGATCAAATTATCCTGGCGCGCGAGCAGGAACTCGGTGCGAAACGCGATGTCATTCACTTTCCAAAGCCGGCCGAGGCCTTCGTAGCCGCAGGCCAGCATTCCTTCCTCCGGTCCAATAAACTCGACGCCGCGGGCTTTTAATATTTCCACGTTCTCTACTGTCGCAGAGTGTTGCCACATTTTTCCGTTCATGGCCGGTGCAAGCAGAATCGGCGCGCGTGTGGCAAGCGCGATCGCGGCGAGAGGATGCCCAGCCAGACCATGTGCGAGTTCGGCCATGATGTGAGCCGTGGCCGGCGCGATCAGGATCAGGTTCGCGCGATCGGCGAGCTCGATGTGACCGGGCCGCCAATTTTCTTTCTCGTCGTAGAAGCTTGTTGTCACCGGATTTTTCGAAAGCGTCTGCAATGTGAGCGGCGAAATAAACTCGGTCGCGTCGTGCGTCATCACGACAAAAACTTCGTGGCCTTGTTTGACGAGCAGACTGGCAAGCTCGGCGGATTTATAGGCAGCGATCGAGCCGGTAACTCCGAGCACGACTGATTTTTGTCCGGTCGGAATGCGCACCTTTTTGCGTATGCTTGTTTTACGGCGTTTGCCTTTGGCGTTTCTTTCCATGGCAGATAGACACTTATTCGCGAATCAAATTACTTCTCAATCAAACGCCGGCTCAAATAACCCTCCGCACTCATGATCTGCCGAAACTTTTGCAAGTCCTCTTCGACCGAACCACTGATAATAGTGTAGCGGTAACTGCGCCATAATTCCATTTCGCGGGCAGCCGTGGCGAGACGCGATTCGATCTGTTGCGCCGTTTCCGTTCCACGCTTGAGCAGACGCCGGCGTAATTCTTCGTGATCGGGGGGCATGATAAATATGTCGCTCAATCCTTCGCAAATGAGTGGATCGTCGCAATTGCGAATCGCCGTTGCGCCCTGCGTGTCGATGTCGATTAAAACATCCACTCCGCTTCTCAGGTTGGTAACCACCGGCTTGCGCAACGTCCCATAATAATCCCCGTGCACGCGCGCGTGCTCCAAAAAGTCGCCGGCTTCGACTCGCGCGCGAAAGTGCTTATCGGAAAGGAACTGATAATCTTCGCCGTCAATTTCACCCGTGCGCGGCGCTCGCGTCGTGCAAGAGACGGAATAAAAAAGGTTGGGAGTTTGGCGAAGCGCTTCCACCAGAGTGGTCTTGCCTGCGCCTGAGGGCGCAGAAATAACAAAGAGAATTCCGTGGCGGACGAATTGTTTACTCAAGATTTTGGACCTGCTCCCGAATCTTCTCTAATTCCGCTTTGCAGGCGACGACCCGCTGCGAAATGGCGGCATCGTTAGCTTTCGCGCCGAGAGTATTGAGCTCGCGAAAAATTTCCTGAGTCATGAACTCCAGCGCGCGACCGACTGGTTCGTTCCTGCGCAGATGATGCGCGAATTGGGCAAGGTGACTTTCCAGGCGGGTCAATTCTTCCGAGACGTCGGCACGGTCGGCAAAGAAGGAAATTTCCTTCAACAAGCGTTCGTCGTCGCTGGCAATGGGTAGCCCGGCTTTTTGAATCCGATCGACGAGCACCGTCCGATATCTTTTGACCACGTCGGGATGCAGCGAGCGAATCTCCTTCAGTTTTTTGCGGATCGCCTTCAGGCGATGGATCAAATCCTTGGCCAGATGTTTGCCCTCGCGCTCGCGCATTTTGATAAGATCGGCAAGGGCGGCGCGCAAAGCGCGCTCGACCGCGGGCCATGCTTCTTCCGCATCGACCGCCGGTTCCGGGGATCGCATTACCCCTGGCGCTTGAAGGATGGTGCTGATCGTGATTTCGCCTGGCGCATTTAATTCCTTTTGCAATGCCCGCATCGCTTCGTGATAGGAGCGAGCCAGCCCAGTGTCGAGCGCCAGGTTGCGCACACCATTTGCGCCGCTGTGAAACGTGATGTTGGCATTGGTCCGGCCACGCGAAATACTTTCATTGATCGTCTGGCGAATGCGCGGCTCGAGTTCGGCCAGATCGCGTGGGAGATTGATCACGATGTCGCTTTGCTTTCGGTTTACGGAATTGAGCTCGACGCTAAATTTTGTTCCGCGATGATCCGTCTCGGCGCGGCCGTATCCGGTCATGCTTCTCATACGCCACTGAGCTCTTTTGTTGGAGCTAAAGGCGGGACTGCGCGCGTTCGCCGGCTGTCGACCATGATTCAAAGAGGCTATGCATTGCGGCAGAGCTTCGCAAAGAAATTGTGCGTCCCGAAACTCTTCTCCGCGGCCTGCGGCGGTCAAGTCCGCCGGCCGTCCGGGCTCGTTCCATGGCGAGCATGAAGCAAGATCTGAAGCGCCTTTCGATGAGGCGAAGGAACCGGGATGGACTCAAGCCAATCGATTCTCATCCAGCGCTGTGAGTGATTATCGATCTTCTTCCGCGGCAGCGCGTAAACGTTCAACGCGACGCGATGGTTCGTGAACGGAAAGATCGACCTGTAGACCGGACGTTGATTTGCTATTCTCCCCGGCAACGGCGGCAAGATCCACATCCCACGCCAGCGACGATTTGCCTGCTGAAGTAAAATCGTCTTTTGCCCGGCAATGAACGCGTGATGCTCGGTTAGCCGTAATGTCGGAGGACGCGTTTTTTTAATCGGAAGGGTGTCCGGATCTTTTGTCCGACAGAATTTTTTGACCGGACAAATCCCGCATTTTGGTTTGCGCGGACAACAAATCAGCGCGCCGAGATCGACAAGCGCCGAATTGTAAATGCGGGCGGAATATTTTGGAACCAGGGTACGGGCGCGCTTCCAGAGCTCTTCTCGCCCAGCAGCTCGATCGATCGGGCTGCGAAAATCAAACAGGCGCGCCAAAACCCGAGCCGTGTTGGTCTCGACAATCGGAACTGGCTGATCAAAGGCGAAGGTCGCGACGGCATTGGCCGTGTAATGGCCGATACCCGGCAATGCACTGGTGGTGGCGAGATTGCGCGGAAGTTTGCCTCCATGGAGACGTTGTACGGTTTTCGCAACTGCATGCAGATTGCGAGCTCGCGCGTAATAACCGAGGCCCTGCCACGCGTGGAGGATGTCACACTCCGGAGCCCGGGCCAGGGCGGCGAAATCTGGGAAGCGGCGGAGCCACTCATTATAATAAGGGATAACGGTGGCAACCTGAGTCTGCTGGAGCATAAACTCCGAGACAAGGATGGCGTAAGGATCGCGAGTTTGACGCCAGGGGAGGAGACGACCGCTTGCAAGATACCAACTCGTCAGGGTCGCGCGGAATTGATTTTTTTGGAAAGCCACAGATGAACAGGGATTAACACAGATACCTGATTATGTTTTGCCGACTAACTCAGGCGGAATGCAATCTATCTTTCATCCGTGTTAATCTTTGGTTGAATGAACTCCTACACGCATCCGCTTTCGTTAGGGCAGGCGACCAGGCTTCGCCTATTGCTCGAAGAACTCGGGTTCGAATTCTCTCCAAAGGAATACACGCTTTTTTTTGCGCAGAAGAACAGGCTCAGCATCGCGGTTTATGAGAAAGGACCGAAGGTGCTCGTGCAAGGCAAAGGCGTGGAGGAGTTCGTCCAATTCGAGCTGGAGCCGAAGATCCTCGGTGAAGCCAAGCTGGGCTACGAAGAAGTGCACTCCCCGGAAATGTTCGAGCCGCACTTCGGCGTGGATGAGAGCGGAAAGGGCGATTTTTTTGGC
>JBKOWV010000119.1:0-13917 GCA_046724585.1 Verrucomicrobiota bacterium | reverse complement strand
TCACAATGGCGCCCGCCCTTTCCCCGGTTGCAAACATTTCAGCGAAAACTTCTTTGCCCTGTTTGCCGCTGATTCTGCCGCTGTCGATGAGATTGACCAACTCATCCAGCGCTTCTGGCGGAATCGGACAATCCTCGATGGTTTTGCCGGCGTTGCTCAGTGCGTTTTGCAAGTCGTTCAGGATCCAGTTGGCAACAGTCTTTGGTTTCCTTGCATCTCTGGCTGCTGCTTCAAAATAACGCGCCAGATCAAGGTCATTTGCCAGCACGCCAGCATCGTACGGGCTTACTCCATATTGCTCGACGAAACGTGCGCGCTTCGCCTTTGGTAACTCGGGCACACGCTCTCGCACGTCAGCGACCAGGACATCAGTCTTCACTGGCACAAGGTCGGGGTCGGGGAAATAGCGATAATCGTGTGCGAACTCTTTTGTCCGCATAAGAAACGTTTCGCCGGCGACGTCATCCCAGCCACGCGTCTCCTGCTCGAGCTGTTCGCGGCGCTCGAGGATACTGATCTGTCGCCGGATCTCGAAGGCGAGCGCGCGCCGGACGCCGCTGATCGAGTTCATGTTTTTGATCTCAATCTTTGCTCCAAGCTCGTTTTGCTCTTGCGGCCGCACCGAAACGTTGCAATCGCAGCGGAGTTGTCCCTTCTCCATGTCGGCATCGCTGACCGCTCCGTAGATCAGGATTTGTTTCAGCGCCGTTAAAAACGCAAACGCTTCCTCAGGCGAATTGATTTCCGGTTGCGTAACGATCTCCATCAATGGCGTGCCAGCGCGGTTGAAATCGATTCCGGTGCTGTTTTTAAAGTGGAAACTTTTTGCCACGTCCTCCTCAAGATGAATGCGCACCAAATGAACCTCCTTGTCCGGTGTCGCGATATTTTTCTGCGCGTCCTTCGGATAAGCGAGATCGTGCAACGGCACCCTGCCATTGGTGCAAAGCGGCATGTCGTATTGCGAAATCTGGTAATTCTTCGGCATGTCTGGATAGAAATAATTTTTCCGGTCGAACTTAGCGATCGGTGCGATGTCACAACCGAGCATGAGGCCAGTAAGCACGGTCATGCGTAAGGCTTCGTGATTCATCACCGGCAGCGCGCCCGGCAAACCGAGACAGACCGGACACGTGTGGGTGTTCGGTTCGGCGCCAAATTCAACCGGACTCGCGCAAAACATTTTCGAGCCCGTTTTAAGCTGAACATGGACCTCAAGCCCAATCGTTGTGATGTAGTTCATGCGCGCAAGAAATTACCCACGAATGAACACGAATCGACACGAATAAGAGAAGATTATCCGCGCTGTCCCGGTTGGAATTTGTGTGTATTTGTGGTTACTGCTGCTCAACGGCGAAATCCAGCGCACGCCGGAGATCGAATTTTTTGATCCGATCGGCGAGTGCCGGATCATTTGCCGCGTCGATGATGCGTTGATTTTGGAGAAGGTCGAGAAAGCGCCCCTGCGCGATCATTTCGGAGATTTCGGGATCGTCTCGCAAAGCCACAATTTTCGGATGCTCGCTCAACTCGCGCGCACCCGGAAAGGTGAGGAATTTCTGCGCGCGTTCCGGATTCGAAAATACACTCCCGACTTTGCCGAGCGTTTCATACGTCTTCAGCGGAATGGGGTCTGTCTCCTTGACCGCGTTTCCGAGGGGCCCAAGCTCGAGGGAATTCTTTAAGCGCGCCAGCGATGTGGCGAGCGCCGTAGATCCCGCATTTGGCTCCGAGAGAAAACGCCGTCGCACCTCCAGAGCGTGCAAAGTCGCAGACTGACCAGCCCTGGGAGAAAGCGTCTGGCTGCGGACTTGCGCGTCGGCCACGGTGCCAACGGCACGAACGCTCGCCACGATTAGCCAGAGAACAAAGGCGCCGACAATCAATCCAACAATCGCCCCTGCAAATCCGTAAACGAGGCGGACCATCTGGGAATTCTGCTGGCCAGTTCGCTTGAACAAAACCATTCCCATGCTCGTCACGACTGCATAGATGACAAGCGCAAGGACTGCGCCGGCTACGATCGAGAGAACAATATCAGGCATCTTCAAAAACGGCCGCGTGATCGGAACAAGCAATCTGCCGCCGAAAACCGCGGCCGCGTAGGCCGTGGCCAGCGCAGAAACCCGCACAAGTTGGCGGATCAGACCGAGTCGCCAGCCGCGCACGAATTCGAACAAAATAAAAACAACGGCAAAAGAGATGAAGACGGCCTGCCAAAGCGGCGAACCAGCCACCGCTTGAAGTTCGGGTTTCACTTCCATCAACCGAGCAACCCGATCGCTTTTTGCCGTAGCGCGTGATCGCAGAGCACGATCGCGGCCATCGCCTCCACGATCGGAACAGCCCGAGGAAGAACGCACGGATCATGGCGCCCGCGCGCAGCTAGTGTGGTTTGCTCTCGCGAGGCGGTCACGGTTTTTTGTTGGTAGGCAATCGTGGCTGTCGGCTTAAAGCCAACCCGAAAATAAATCTCCTCGCCGTTGCTGATTCCGCCTTGCACGCCCCCCGAGTTGTTCGTCGCTGTCCGGATTTTGCCGGCGCGCATTTCAAATGGATCGTTATGCACCGAACCGCGCATGCGCGTTGCCGAAAATCCCGAACCGATCTCAAATCCTTTGGTTGCCGGCAAGCTCAGCATTGCTTTTGCCAAGTCTGCCTCGAGCTTGTCAAAAACCGGCTCGCCCAGTCCTGGCGGGATGCCACGAGCAACGCATTCAATCACGCCACCTACCGAGTCGCCTTCGCCGCGAACCTGCTCGATAAGCGACGCCATCTTCTTCGCTGCTGCGCCATCCGGACAGCGAACTGCATTTTTCTCCACGTCCTTCATTGTTACAACGGAACGATTGATTTTCGCGGCGATCTCGTGAATCTGCGCGACGTAAGCGACGATCTCGGACCCTGGGCACAAAATCGACAATATCTTTTTCGCGACTCCGCCGGCAGCGACCCGGCCAATAGTTTCGCGCGCCGACGCCCGACCTCCGCCCTGCCAATTGCGAATTCCATATTTCGCCTCGTAAGTGAAATCAGCATGTGACGGTCGAAATTTTCTTGCGATCTCCACGTAATCCTCCGGCCGAGCGTCTTTATTGCGCACCAAAATCGCAATCGGTGTGCCAAGCGTCCTGCCTTCAAATACACCGGAAAGAATCTCGCAATAGTCTTCCTCTTTCCGTTGGGTAGTAAATTTGCTTTGACCGGGGCGACGGCGAAGGAGCTCTCGTTGAATTGCCTCTTTGGAGATGTCAATCTTCGGGGGGCAGCCGTCGATTATCACGCCGATCCCGCCGCCGTGCGATTCACCAAAGGTCGTGACGCGAAAAAGTTGACCAAACGTGTTGCCCATTTTCCAAGTGATTGTAGCACAGGCACCTTGTTCGCCGCAGGACGAATCCGCTCCGTGTGCGGACGGGTGGGGTCAGCGGGCTTCCAGCCTGGGTTTAGCCATCAGCCAAGATGGCCTCGCCGTCACAGGCCGGGGCGGCTGTGATATTAAATCATGTCGAGCGCGCTTTCGAGATCGTCGATTAAATCGCGCACATCTTCGACGCCAACGGACAAGCGGACCAGTGAATCGGTCACGCCGAGTGCTTCACGTTGTTCCTTCGACACCGACGCATGTGTCATGAGAGCGGGATGATTGATCAGGCTCTCGACCCCGCCCAGGCTTTCCGCCAGCGAAAATAGGTTCGTGTTCTCCAAAAAACGCTTCGTCCCATCGAGATCGGTCTTCAGAACGATTGTCACCATGCCGCCGAAGCCGCGCATTTGCTGTCGGGCGAGGTCGTGTTGCGGATGCGATTTCAGGCCGGGGTAACTGACCGATTTCACTTGCGGTTGGTCCTCCAGCCAGCGCGCAATTTCGATCGCGTTTGAACAGTGCCGTTCCATCCGCAACGGCAGGGTTTTCAAACTGCGCATGACCAGAAAGCTTTCGAACGGCCCGGCAATTGCGCCGACAGAATTTTGTAAGAACGCAATCTGGTCGCCGAGCTCCTTGTTCTCGCCGACCACAACAACGCCGCCGACCATGTCGGAATGTCCATTCAGATATTTAGTGGCGGAATGGATCACCAGGTCGAAGCCGTTCTCGATCGGCCGCTGAATCCACGGAGTCGCAAACGTATTATCGCAAACCGAAACGATCTTGTGCTCGCGTGCGATTTTCGCGATTGCTTCCAAATCGATCAGCTTGAGCAGCGGATTGCTCGGTGTCTCAATCCACACCATCCGCGTATTCGGCTTGATCGCGCGCTCGAAATCTTCCGAATCGGTCAGATCGACATAGGTAAAATCAAGATTGGCCGAGCGGCGCCTGACTTTGTCGAATAATCGAAAGGTGCCTCCGTAAAGATCGTCACTCGCGACGATATGCGAACCACTTTCGAGCACTTCCAATGCAGTGGACATCGCGGCCAGCCCGGATGCGAACGCAAATCCGCGGGTGCCACTTTCCAAATCGGCAATGCAGCGTTCGTAAGCCAGCCGGGTCGGGTTAATGGAGCGCGCGTAATCATAGCCTTTGTGTTTGCCCGGACTTTCCTGAACGTAGGTTGAGGTTGCGTAAATCGGCGTCATGATCGCGCCTGTGGACGGGTCGGGTTCCTGGCCGGTGTGAATCGCCCGCGTGGCAAACTCGTGCTGCTTCTTCATGTCGTTTAACAGTAGGCAGATTTCGCGGATTAGGTAGGGGCGGTTCACCTGAACCGTCCCAAGGCGATTGAGGTCAATCGCCCCTACGGGATGATAATCTTCAGCGGTTCACTGTTTCGGCATGTGCAGCCGCAAATACGAGAGCAAATCGGTCCGGGTAATCAGCCCAAGGAATTTATCGTCGTCCATCACAATGGCGACACGGCCGCGATCGAAAACCTTCAGCAGGTCATTGATTTTTGCCGTTGGCGGGAGCGTTTCGAGCTTATCAGTCATCGCATTTTTCACCGGATCGTTAAAGTGCGAAGAGTCCCGGTGCACTTTCACGAGCACATCGGATTCATCAAGAATCCCGACGGCGCGGCCGTTTTGATCGACCACCGGCAGTTGCGAAACATCCGTGTCCCGCATGCGCTTGAATGCGGTCAGCAGCGTGTCCGTCGGCCCAACTGAAATTACCTCGCCCGCTTCGTAACGGTGCGTGATCAGATCGCTCAAGTCACCGTGCGGCGGCCGGTGAATGAATCCCTGTTCCGCCATCCAGAAATCGTCGTACATCTTGGAAAGATATTTGTTTCCCGTATCGACCACGAAGCTGACGACGCGCTTCGGTTTCGTCTGTTCCCGGCAGTAACGCAGCGCGCCGGCCAGCAGCGTGCCAGTGGATGAGCCGCCGAAAATCCCTTCTTTGCGCAACAGCTCGCGGACAGTTGCGAAACTCTCCCCGTCGTCGATTTCGAATGCCTCGGTCACGAAAGACATGTCCGCGATTTCAGGGACGAAATCTTCGCCGATGCCTTCAACTGCCCAGCTCCCAGCTTCCTTCAGTTTGCCCGTGCTGACATATTCGTAAAGAACAGACCCCTTCGGATCGGCCAGAATCATTTCGATGCCGCGTCGCGGTTTGACGCGATTGAAAAATCGGCCGAGTCCGGTCAGCGTTCCGCCGGAACCTACGCCCACGACGATGGCATCAACATTGTGCCGCATCTGTTCCCAAATTTCCGGCCCGGTCGTCCGCTCGTGCGCGAGCGGATTCGCGGGGTTGCTAAATTGATTCACATAAAAGCCGCCCGGGATCACTTCGGCGAGTCGCGCGGCCACGTCCTGGTAATATTCCGGATGGCCGCGCGTCACATCCGAACGCGTGATCCGCACTTCGGCGCCAAGGGCTTTCACGTGCGAGATTTTTTCCTGCGACATTTTATCCGGGATCACAAGCAACACGCGATAACCTTTTGCGCCGGCAACGAGCGCCAGGCCAAGGCCGGTGTTTCCTGCCGTGGCTTCAATAACAGTGCCACCAGGCTCTAATTTCCCCTCGCGCTCCGCGGCTTCGATCATCGAGAGCGCGATCCTGTCCTTTATGGACCCGCCCGGATTTTGATTTTCCAATTTCAGGAAAAGGTGGCACGGGCCGGTGTCGATCTGTGTGATCTCCACCAGCGGCGTATCACCGATGAGCGAAAGAATCGCCGGTGGCTTGTCGTGTGAAATCGAAGGCGCTAAAGAAGTCTCGATCATTCAAAAAAAGGCTACTCGATCTTCGGCTCGCCTTTGTGCGACCACTCAGACTGGCTGTCCTCAAGAAATTGCTGCAACACTGGAAAGCGGACTTCGCCGTAGTTCAAGGCGTAACGCAGATCGCCGCCTTTATACACCCAGGTTGTCGGAATCCACGAAAGTGGCAGACCGGCAAACTGCTTGATGTGATCTTTGCCGCGCGGGCCGGGATCGGCCAGGATGGTCAGGTTAGGTTGGTCGCCGAGGTCGAATTTTTTCAGCATAGCCCGACCGTCCTCGCCGCCGTTCCAGACGGAAACGAAATAAAAATGCACCTGGGGATTATCTTTCACCATTTTGAGCCAGCCGCCGTTTTTCAATTCAGTCTGGCAATTCGAGCACCAGGGCGCCCAGAGATGCACGACGCTCAAGTCCTGCGACTTAATGGCATCGAGTACCTTTTGCTCGGCAGGCGATGGGTCGGCGTGAAGCGATATCGCTGTGAGCAGGGTAAGCACGGACGCCAGGCGCAAGATCGACATGGTTACTTCTAAATATGGAGAGAAACGAAGCGCGCTCAACTGGGGCGCAGGCTAAGATGGCCGCATCTCCCGCAGGCGACACGGCTGTTTTTCTCCAGAGTTGACCTGCGCAGCCAAAACGCCTAGTATGGCGCTCCGTTTCCGTGCGCTAGCTGCATGGAAACTTCGGCGGTCACAGACCGCCGCCACGGCGGGCCTGAAGGAGGCTTTTTATTTATGGTGCAAATGCAGGATGTGATGTCGAAGCCGATGCCGGATTTCCGGGAGGGAAGCATCGTGAAAGGACGCATACTGGAAGTGCGGCCGCGCGAAGTCCTGGTCGATATCGGATACAAGTCAGAAGGGGTTATTCCGATAACGGAATTTGATGACGTCGATTCACTCGAAGTGGGCGACGAAGTGGACGTGTTGCTCGAACGGCTTGAAAACGACGAAGGGATGGTCGTCCTCTCGAAGGAAAAAGCCGCTTATCGGCAAAACTGGAACAAAATCGTGCATGTCTTCGAAGGCGATGGTCTGATCAAGGGCAAAGTAAAATCGGTGGTGAAAGGCGGTCTGATGGTGAACATCGGCGTCGAAGCGTTTTTGCCGGCATCTCAGATCGACGTGGTTCCTCCAAAAGATTTGCAGCAATTCGTTGGCAACACCTACGATTTTAAGATTGTTAAGCTTAACGACGACCGCAAAAACGTCGTGCTCAGTCGGCGCGAGGTCATCGAGCAGGAGCGCAGCGAAAAGCGACAGAAATTCATGGAAGGCGTGAACGTCGGCGACCGCGTGACCGGCACCGTGAAAAATCTCACCGACTTCGGCGCGTTTATCGATCTCGATGGCATGGATGGCCTGCTCCACATCACCGATATGACTTGGGGCCGGCTCGGACACCCGAGCGAGCTGCTCAAGGTCGGGCAGCAATTGGAAGTCGTCGTGCTTGACATTAACAAAGAAAAAGAGCGTGTTTCGTTAGGGCTTAAGCAGACCCAGAAGAATCCGTGGGACCAGATCGAGGAACGCTTCCCAGCTGGTCAGCGCATCAAAGGCAAAATCACGAATCTGGTTCCCTACGGCGCATTTGTTGAGATCGAGGAAGGGGTGGAAGGTCTCATTCACGTCTCCGAACTTTCGTGGACAAAACGGATCATGCGCCCGTCCGATATTCTCACTGTCGGCCAGGAAGCGGAAGCTGTTGTGCTCGGGGTAAACAAAGAAGAACAGAAAATTTCACTGGGCCTGCGCCAGCTCGAGCCGAATCCGTGGGACGAGATCGAAAAGAAATTCACCATCGGCAGCCCCGTGAAAGGCAAAATTCGTAACATGACCGCGTATGGCGCATTCGTCGAGCTCGAGGAAGGCATCGACGGCATGATCCACGTCTCCGATTTGAGTTGGACCCGCAAGATCAATCATCCAAGCGAAGTCTTTAAAAAAGGCGATGAAATCGAAGCCGTTGTCATCGACATCGACAAAGTAAATCAACGAATCAGCCTGGGCATCAAACAGCTCACCGAAGATCCGTGGAAGACGATCGATCAGAAATACAAGCTCGGCGATTTGGTGAAAGGCAAAGTGACCAAGCTCGCCAGCTTCGGCGCGTTCGTGCAATTGGAGGACGACATCGACGGACTCGTCCACATCTCGCAGTTAAGCGAAGATCATGTGGCGAAAGTGAAAGACGTGCTCAAGGTCGGTCAGGAAGTCGAAGCACGTGTCATCAAGGTGGACAAACTCGAGCGCCGCATCGGCCTCTCGATCAAAGCCGCCAATTACACCGAGGAACAACTCCGGAAAGAAGCCGAAACCTTCGATACGCTCCGGCCCGGTGAAGACATGGTCGGCTTGGAAAAGGCCTTCGCCGCCGCCGAGCAGGAGGAATATCGTCCGGGCGAATCGAAAAAAGAGCGCGAAGCATCAGAAGAACCGACGGAACCGAAAGAATCCCAGCGCGAGCCGAAAAAGACGAAAAAGTAATTTATTGCGGCGACGCAGTGGAAGTTCGACAATCGCGCCGGGAATTCGAGATAATCAGCTGACCGGACACGATTCACTCAACGCCGAGTCTGCGCTTTTGTCTTTTCTTGCGCGGACGCGGGCGCGCTTTGCGTTGTCTAGCGGCGGTCAGCGGTGGCGTCTCGGGAAGAGATAAGGCGCGCGCGAGATCTTTTTCGGCGGTGAGATCGAGTCGGAGCGGGGTGACTGAGACCCAGTTGTGCTCGACTGCCCAGCGGTCGGTCCCTTCCTCCGCTCCTTCCAGCGGCGTGACAGTAAACCAGTAGATTGGACGGCCCATCGGATCTTTGGCGGGAACAACTTTGCCATCGTACTGCCGCACCGATTGGCGTGTCCAACGAATGCCGCGCGGTTTTGCCGGCAAATTCACATTGACAAGGGACATCGTTTTTTCTTGAAAGAGCAAATCGAGCACCTTTGCGACGTAGGGCTCGAGAGCGGAGAAATCTGGGTCTTTGTTTTCGCTCACGAATGTGCTGATCGCGATGCCGCGCACTTTGAGCAGTGCGGCTTGCTTTGCCGCCGCCAACGTGCCGGAATGCCAGCAGGAGTTGCCAAGATTCAGACCGAGATTGATTCCGGAAAGAACAAGATCGACGTGTCCCCAATTATGCGTGCCGAGGGCAACGCAATCGGCAGGTGTGCCGTTGACGCGATATGCCGCAAAATCGTCCAATCGAATCCGCTTGTATCGAAGTGGACGCGAAGCAGTGATGGCGTGACTCATTGAAGATTGCTCGACATCGGGTGCGACGATGCGAACCTCGCCAAAACGCGACGCCACCTTTGCCAGGGCCGTAATGCCGGGGCTGTAAATGCCGTCGTCGTTTGAGATTAGAATTCTCATCTTCATTCCATTAAGAAACGCGTGTCAGATCGGTTTTGGCCGAATCATTTGCGGAGAAAAGCGCATGCGAATCACTTTGATCCATAATGCCAAGGCCGGCCGCGGCAAGCATGACAAGAAAGAATTGATGGCAGCGCTGGCGAAAGCCGGACATCACGCGACGTATCAATCGACCAAGAAAGGCGATTATAAGAAAGCTCTGAAAAGACCCACCGATCTCGTTCTTGTCGCCGGCGGTGATGGCACGGTTGCAAAAGTGGCCTCTCGACTCATCGACACTGGTATTCCGTTGAGCGTTCTCCCGCTGGGCACGGCCAATAATTTGGCGCGCAGTCTCGGATTTGTTGCTTCGCCTGAAGAAATCATCGCGCGCCTCCAAGGCGGAAAGAAACGCGCCTTCGACATCGGTGTGATTCGAGGCCGCTGGGGCACGCGGGATTTTTTTGAGGCAGTGGGCGGCGGTCTGTTCGCGGATTATGTTCGGGCCGCGAAAGCCAAAGGTAAGAAAACCAAAAAGATCTCCAAGGAGCAGGAAATGACTCGGCATGTTTCGCTGCTGCACCGAGTGCTTCATGGTTACCCGGCACAGCGGTGGAAGATCGACATCGACGGCGAAAATATTTCCGGCCGGTACATACTTTGGGAAGCGATGAACATCCGCTCCGTCGGGCCCGCCCTCTACCTCGCCTCACAGGCTGCAACTAAAGATGGTCAGCTTGATTTTGTATGCGCGCGCGAAGTCGATCGGTCGCTTCTTATGGAGCACCTCGAAGCGCGGCTGGCGGGAAAAAAGCACAAATTTCCGTTGCCGATTCGAAGGTTTCGTCAATTACGAATTGTTTGGGAAGGATCGGCACTTCACATCGATGACGAACCTTGGCCACGGAAAAAGGAAAAGCCGAAAAGCCCAACCGAGATCGAAATCACAGTAAAACCATCTGCGCTGGTCATTCTGCAACCAGCAGCCCGTGAGCGCTTAAACGTCTCGGTCTCGCGTCTGATGGGGAGCAAGCGCGAATAGATCGGCAACGTAGCCGACCGAGATCATCCCTGCGGACGGAGGAGCCACAGAGCAAAGAAGGGCTTTATGGCATCGAACTGAATTGCTAGGCTGCATGTCGCCTTGATCACGCTCGCTCAGGAGACAATCCCGACCGTCATGCAATCCATTTTTGTCCGATATAGGCCCCGGTTACGGATTATTGGTCTTGCAGTTTTGGCGTCTGCGATGGTCGGTTGCGGGAATTCAACCATTGTCGGTAAATGGCATATGTCGGGCGGTTCGGGCGAAACCGTTTGGGAATTTTCCAAAAACGGCTCTGTGCTCATCGGCAACGTCCGCGGAAGATATAAGTTCGGTGACCAAAACCGAGTTAAAATCGAAACGCCGTTCGCCACTTCAGTTTATCAGCTCGAAGTCTCGGGCGATCGGATGATCTTGCGAGAGCCGGGCGGCCCCAAGCTCGAGTTTACGCGGATAAGAGAAAATAAGGGCTGATGCGCATGATTTCTCGCCCGTTGCCCGGCCAAGAGCTTCAGAAATCAGCGATCAGAGCTCAGAGATCAGTTGGCGTTTCGCAGTCGAATGAAAATACCGATGTGAACAGCGAACAAGAGCGGCACCAAAAAGCCGGGAATCAAGAGCCACGGTAGCGTCGCCATGATCGCCGAGCTGGGTTCGGCAAAGATGAGGCGCTGCGGGCCGGGCGAGGAAATTACTCCCAATCCAACGGCGGCGATCAGATCAACTAGTCCGATCAAATTCCAGATCCAAACGATCGACCGAGAATTTGCGGCCCAGCGATGCGCGAGCCATGCCACCGGCAAAGCAGTTGCGCCGACAAAAATGTCGCCCCAGCCTGCAACCGGAGCGAACGGCGCGGGCAGACGATTGGCTGCGTAAAGAATTACAAAAGTGATGCCGAGAAGACGGACCGTGTGTACGCCGACCAGTAGCCACAAAGGAACGCGACGAAAACCTTCACGCAACGAACGTACACGCGCGACTACGAAGCAGAGGATCACGATGGGAAGCGCGACTGCGATGCCCAACCCGGGCCCGACCAGGCCACGTTCGTAGTATAGGGCGCGCGTTGCAGCCAGAATTACTACGAGAATAAACCAAAGGCTGAGACCAACAGCCACACGAAGTCGCGTCGCCGGATTCAAACCGAAGCCGATGGACAAGGCGGCAACTACGATAGCCGCTGAGGCCGTTAACTCAACGGAGCCAATTAGGTCAATGTTCATAAATTGTTCCTTTCATAACCACTCGCGATCATCCGTGTATATACATCTTTCTTGACCAAAAAATTATTTGGCTCCCACCATTGGTCGGGACTGTAAACCAAAGCGCCGTAAGACCGGCTCAACGCTGGCATCTGCTCGTTTCCAAAACGCCAAAGCAGCCGATGCCTTTTTTATCCCATCAGGAGTGAGCCCCATCTTCCGGACGCGCTGATCGTCTTCCCCAAGGGCAGAGATCCAGCCCTTGTCTTCGATCAAGCGCAAATTTCGCGACAGTGTGGTCCGGTCAAGGCCGAGCTGATCCGATAGCTCGGAGATCGAGAGCGGTCCGGTCTGTGCGAGCGTTGCCAAAATTGTGAATTGCGTGGCGCGCAGACCGCTTCCCCGGAAATGCCTCTCGTAATGCTGGGTAACGGCCCGGTTGGCGCGGCGGAGCGCAGAACAGGCACAAGTCCGGCACGCTTCGAATGAACTTGGGGAGATTCGCATACGTGTATATACACGCATGAATGAGGACTGTCAAGCCTTCTTCGGTTCAGTTTTGCTGGGCTGGTTTTGAAGACCCGAATGAACGACTGGCCGATCTAGAATTCGGCGCTGCCAGGGGTTCGAGCGAAGGGAATCACATCGCGGATATTCGACACGCCGGTGATGAACATCAGCATCCGCTCGAAACCGAGTCCGAAACCGGAGTGCGGGACCGTGCCGTAGCGTCGAAGATCGAGATACCATTTGTAATCGCCGGGATCCATTTTGTGCCGGCGCATGTTCTGCTCTAGCACTTCGAGTCGCTCTTCACGCTGGCTGCCGCCGACGATTTCACCGATTCCAGGCACCAGCAAATCCATTGCCGTCACCGTCTTCTCGTCATCGTTCAAGCGCATGTAGAACGGCTTGATTTCCTTCGGATAATTGAAAACCGTAACCGGGCACTTGAAGTGTTTCTCGGTCAGCCAGCGTTCATGTTCTGATTGCAGGTTTAATTCGTAGTCGATGGGGAACTCGAATGTTTCGCCGCTCTTTTTTAGAAGATCGACAGCGTAGCCATGGGTGATCCGCTGAAATGGCCGCTCAATGACAAAATCGAGTCGCGCAAATAACTCCTTGTCCACGAACCTGGCGAAGAGTTCCATCTCTTCGGGACAATGTTTGCGTACGTCCAGGATCAGGTACTTCACAATCTCTTCGGCGAGATCCATGTTGCCGCTCAAATCGCAAAACGCCATTTCCGGCTCAATCATCCAGAACTCGCTCGCGTGGCGAGACGTGTTGGAGTTCTCGGCCCGAAACGTCGGGCCAAAGGTGTAAACCTTGGACAACGCCAGTGCGAACGCTTCCGCTTCAAGTTGCCCGCTTACCGTGAGATAAGTCTGCCGCGCAAAGAAGTCCCTGGCGAAATCGATCTCGCCGCCCTGCGTCCGGGGCGGGTCTTTGCAATCGATCGTTGTGACGCGAAACAATTCTCCTGCCCCTTCGCAATCGCTTCCGGTGATGACCGGCGTGTGGACATAAACGAAACCGCGCTCTTGAAAAAACTGGTGAACGGCAAAGGCGAGGCGACTCCGCACGCGAAAGACGCTACTGAAAAGATTCGAGCGGGGACGTAGATGCGCGATCTCACGCAGAAACTCCGGCGTGTGACCCTTTTTCTGAAGCGGATAGGAATCGTCGGCGGTTCCAACGATGTCAATCTTGTCCGCGACCAGTTCCCACTTCTGTCCTTTGCCTTGCGAGGCAACGAGCGCGCCACTCGCGCTGATGGACGCACCGGTAGCCAGCCGTTGCACCGCCGCGTAATTCGGCAGTGTGTTTTTCGCGATGATCTGAAGATTGCGCAGGGATAAGCCGTCGTTCAGCTCGATAAACGAAAAATCCTTCGAATCGCGCCGGGTTCGCACCCAGCCCTGAACCTGAATTGCATCCATGGGTACGCTGCTTTGCAACGCGTCCTTGACTGTTGTTGGAGAAAGCTGCGCCATGTTACCAATAAAAGATTGCTCCAGACCTTCGCATAAAGCTACGACTTGGCAGGCGACTTCGCTCGGACTGACAAGTTACGGAAAACCGGGCAAGAATATCCAGCGGGCGGAAATGGCGCAATCTACTCGGAAG
>JBKOWV010000097.1:0-6113 GCA_046724585.1 Verrucomicrobiota bacterium | reverse complement strand
CATCAATCCGCCGGATTTCGGGAGTTCGGGAACGGAGAACGTCGGCGGCGCCGGCCTCGACACCAGTGCGGACGAATCATCACAGCGCTGGGTGTATGGCATCGCCACTGGCGCCGCATGGGAGGCCGACGTGTGGGGACGCATTCGCTCGAAAAAAGCGGCCGCGCAGGCTGAAAGCGGCGCGCTGGAAGCGGATTATGAATTTGCCCGGCAATCGCTCGCCGCTGCCGTGGCGCGCGCGTACTTCTCTACCATCGAGGCCGCGCAACAGGAAGCCAATGCGCAGGAGACGCTCGATCTCTACCAGGAGTACTCAAAGCTCACCGAAGTGCGCCAACAGCAGGGCTTCGCGAGCGACTTCGACGTGGCGCAGATTAAGTCGCGCACCGCCAGCGCGGAGGAAGCGCTCTACACCGCGCAGCAGGCGCGGGCGCAGACGATCCGCGCGATCGAGGTCGTGACCAGCCGCTACCCTGCCGGCAGATTTGATGTGCGACGTTCCTTCCCCGGCCAACCGAAGGCCGTGCCAGCCGGTTTGCCCGCGCAAATCCTCGAGCGCCGGCCGGACCTTATCGCCAGCGAGCGCCGCTTCGCCGCCTCTTTTCACAGGGTGAACGAGGCGCGCACCGCGCGCCTCCCGCGCTTTGTGCTCAGCGCCACGAGCGGGCTCGGAACGGCGGCACTCGACTCGGTCGGCACGCTCGATGCCCTCGTCTGGAGTTTCGCGGCTGGAGTCACGCAACCGATTTTCTTTGGCGGTGAACTCCAAGCTGCGCAAGATCTCCGCACCGCTGAGCAAAAAGCCGCCGCCGCCAGCTACGTGGGCGCCGCGTTGCGCGCGTTCGAAGATGTCGAAGACGCGCTCGCTGGCGATTACTATCTGCGTAAACGCGAAGGCGCGCTGGCCGACGCGGTTTCGAGCAGTGCCGACTCCGTGAAATTCGGCAGGGAACAGCTCGAACAAGGTCAGATCGACATGTTCACGATCTTGCGTTTAACCGGGGAAAACCTCGCCGCGAAAGTCCAATTCACACAAGTTCGCGCCTCCCGCCTCCGCGAACGCGTGAATTTGTACCTTGCGCTTGGCGGTGATTTCGAGGGAACTGGCGCGCCGAAATGAACTCGACACTTCTCGATGGGAGTGAACTGGAAAAACGTAAAGCGTGCGCATGATGCGAACGATCACCAACAACTATCGGGATACGCACATTTTGAATTTAGGCTCTGGCGGCGAACGCGGTCCTTATCTCGTAACTCAGACAGGCGCGTCCCCAAGCGATCCATTTGGCAAGGAACGGATGTTTGTGCTGCGTCCGGATGGGCGGTGGGTCGATTTCAACGCATATGCCTGCCAAGGCAAACCGGAAGCCATGGACGAGCTTGTCTTCTCCACGACAGCGGAAATAATGGAAACATTTGGCAAGCTGCTAGGCCGGCCGCAGGTTCTCGACCTGCCTGTGGATGAAGCAGGACTCAAGGCTTGGATAGAACATCAGAAAAGTGGCAATCCCTTGGAAGCGGCCCGGGCGTGGGCGGCCGGATACCAAGAACGCCGTCGCAAAAAGCGCCGCGGCTAAAATGAGTCGATAGTATGGGCAAGGATATTGCCGCAAAGGAGGACACTGCCGCCGGTTTCGAACCGACAACCTCTGAGCCGCGGCCTGCGGCTCGCCGTGCGTGGTCTAACATATTTCTGGCCTTAACATGGTTGCGCGCCTACCAGCCTCAGTGGCTGCGCGCGGATTTAATCGCGGGTGTTACGCTTGCGGCCTACCTAATGCCCGCTGGGCTGGCGGATGCTTCGCTTGCTAATCTGCCGCCCGAAGCCGGCCTATATGCCTGCCTTTTTTCAGGGCTTGTGTTCTGGTTGTTTTGCAGTTCGCGGCACACCGCGATCACAGTCACATCGGCTATCTCAGTGCTCGTTGGAGCATCGCTCGGGGATCTCGCTGGAGGTGACGCTTCACGATTTTGGGCCTTAGCGGCGTGCACAGCGTTGATTGTCGGCGGGCTGGGTTTCATCGCATGGCTGGCTAAAGCGGGCGTAATCGTAAACTTCATTTCTGAAAGTGTCCTCGTCGGATTCAAGTGCGGTGTCGCTTTGTTTATTGCCAGCACGCAGTTGCCGAAGCTATTCGGATTCAAAGGATCGCATGGCGATTTTTGGGAGCGCTCCGGTTATTTCTTTTCGCACCTGCGGGAAACAAACATGCCGTCACTCTTGCTTGGGCTCGGCGCGCTGGCGGTGTTACTACTAGGCAAACGATTTCTTAAAAACAAACCGGTGGCCCTGTTCGTTGTGATCGCCGGCATAATCGCCGCTGCGAGCATGGATCTCGGCAGCCTGGGCGTGAAACTGCTGGGCCACGTGCCACAGGGGCTGCCGCCATTCGGGCTTCCAGCGGTCCATGTGTCGGATCTCAACGATCTGCTACCCCTCGCGCTGAGTTGTTTTCTTCTCGGCGTAGTAGAAACGGCCGCTCTCGGTCGCATGTTCGCGGTCAAGCACGGATATCGTTTCGACGCAAACAAGGAACTGCTCGGCATCGCGAGCGCAAACGTCATGGCCGGGCTGGGCCACGGTTTTCCCGTTAGTGGCGGGATGTCACAGTCGCTTGTGAACGAAAGCGGCGGTGCGCGCACGCCGTTATCGGGATTGATCGCAGCCATACTGACGTTGCTGATCGTTTTGTTCGTGTCAGGCGTGCTCCGCAATCTTCCGCAGCCCGTGCTTGCTGCTATCGTCCTTATGGCAGTAACAGGTCTCTTCAAGGTGTCAGCGCTCAGACATCTCTGGCGGGCGGACCGTGCTGAGTTTGTGGTTGCTATTGCGGCCTTGCTGGGCGTGCTCGGGTCTGGCCTCTTACGCGGCGTTCTCATTGGCGCGATCATTTCGCTAGTGCAGCTTCTGCGCCGCGCTTCACGGCCGCACGTGGCTTTCCTCGGACGCATCCCAGGGGCGCGGCGATTCTCCGATATGGCGCGCCATCCGGACAACGAATCTGTTCCCGGCGCGCTCATCTTCCGCACCGAAGCGAGTCTACTTTATTTCAATGCCGATTATGTGCGCGACACGGTCATGAAACGCGTGGCCGAGACCGGCCACGGCTTGCGCCTGGCGATTTGCGACCTCTCGACGTCACCTTACGTGGATTTGGCCGGGGCAGAGATGCTCGCGGGACTCTACGACCAACTCGCGTCGGTGAACGTTCGTCTGCAAATTGTCGAAGCCCGTTCTTCCGTGCGCGATCGGCTACACGCGGAAGGAGTTGAGGACAAAGTCGGACGCATCGGCCGGTTCAAGTCCCTGGCTGATGCAGTAGATGAGTTCTTAAAGTCGAACCCTAGAATCTGACCGGACGGGCCGTTTGTTCGCATGACTCCCTTTTTCCTTCTGCGCATGCACGTGCTCGTGTCTGATCCGCTGCGCACGAAGACAATCAAGCGGTATGGTGCTCCGAACAACCGCTTTATTTCGGTCGCGGACGCGGCCGAAGATTTTCAGAAAAACCGAGATCAGCAAGGATGACAACATCGACGCCGCGATGATCGCGAAGCTCTTAATGGCCTCGGCCCTCGTTGCGACAACTGTAATAATTCACGCCACAGGCCTCGGCATAGTGTTAAGCCACGTGTTCCGCTCTAGCGGGCGACCGGATACACGCTTCTGGCCAATTACATGGCTTCTAATTCGCATCGCGTGGTTCCTGATTGTCATTCACCTCTTTGAGATCGCCGTCTGGGCGCTGTTTTTCTGGTGGCAGAACTGTCTGCCCGATGCTGGGTCCTCGTTCTATTTTTCCGGTGTTACCTACGCCACGATCGGTTATGGGGACTTGCTCCTGCCAAAAGAATGGCAACTGTTCGGGCCGGTCGAAGGATTGACTGGCATTCTGATGTGCGGCCTCTCGACGGCATTCTTCTTCGTCATAGTGAGCAAAAAAATTCTTGAACGGCATGGCCGGTAAGGACCCCAAAATCTGACTGCGTGAAAAGGCCATCTGATCCAACGGGTTCGTCAAACCGAGAGCCACAAGAAAAAAAGAGATGGGTTGAGCCCGTCACGGCTTTGCTTATGGCACTGGCGACACTCAGTACGGCATGGTGCTCGTTTCAGTCCGCGGCGTGGACACGACAGAGCAATCGGCTGATGAACGAATTCAACGCGCTGGAGCGCCGGGCCGGTCTGCTGAGCATCCAAGGGATACAGCAAGCGACGATTCACACCACAATGTTCATGCAAATGCTCGCGGCGCAGCAGGCGGGCAATGAAAAGCTGGTGAACTTTTACGTCGAACGTTTTCCGCCCGATGTGCGCAAGGCCTACGACGCGTGGCTGGCGCAGAAGCCTTTGGAAAATCCAAATGCCGATCCACATCCTTTCGTGCCGAATCTCTACGAAATACGAGGGACGCGCGAAGCTGCCGACGCGAACGCAAAAGCTGCGAAAAGCCAGCAGGAAGCCCGCCGCGCCGGCAACGTTTCCGGTCAGTACCTCGCAAACACTGTTTTGTTTGCCACCGTGCTTTTCTTCGCCAGCGCGTCGGGAAAGTTCGAGCAACAGCGAGTACGTGTGGTGGCGTTCGCTTTCGCGGTCGCGGTCTTTGTATTTGCGCTCGTGCGGACGGCGATGCTTCCGTTGTGACGTGATATTCTACCCGTCGCGCCAGCGTAAGACCAAAGTCCAATTGCCGAACGTGGGCTATTGCCGACTAATGAATTAAGTTACCGTATTATGTAAATAGGTCAGCATTATGGGTTCAGCCAACATCCGCGCGGGTCTGACCGCGAGCGAAATCAAGCAGGCATTCCGCGACAATCTCCGCTGCGGGCTTGGCCGGCTGGAGGGCTTTGCGACGAAACACGATCTCTACGTCGCGCTCGCCTTGACTGTCCGCGATCGGCTGCTTGAGCGCACCGTCGAGAGTTTGCAAACCTACGGCGGGGCGGACGCGCGACGGGTCGCATATTTGTCGGCGGAGTTTTTGCCCGGCCGGCATCTCGCGAACAATCTGCTCAATCTCGGGATCATGGAAGTGACACGTAAGGCATTGGACGAGCTTGGCTACAAACTTGATGAGATTCTCGCACAAGAGGAGGAGCCCGGCCTGGGCAACGGGGGGCTTGGGCGGCTCGCGTCGTGTTACATGGATTCTCTCGCGTCCGTCGAAGTGCCAGCCGTTGGTTATGGCATCCGCTACGAGTTCGGCATTTTCGATCAAGCTATCCGGGACGGTTGGCAGTATGAGTTCACTGATAAGTGGCTGCGCAACGGCAACCCGTGGGAGATCGCGCGTCCGGAGATTAGTTATGCGATAAAATTTGGCGGACGGACGGAAACATTCGCTGACGAGCAGGGCCGGTTTCGCGTGCGCTGGATTCCGGATACGGAGGTGAAAGGTGTGGCCTACGATACGCCGATCGCGGGTTACCGCGTTGGCACCTGCAACATCCTGCGACTCTGGAAAGCCGAGGCGGTCGAATCGTTTGATTTCGCGGCATTTAATCACGGCGATTACTACCGTGCCGTGCAGGACAAGATGGTGTCGGAAAATATCACCAAGGTTCTTTACCCGAATGATGAAGTTGCGGTCGGCAAGGAATTGCGTCTCAAGCAGCAATTTTTTTTCTCGAGCTGTTCACTTCAGGACATGCTGCGTATCCACGCGCTGCTTGGTGGCACGCCGGCAACCTTTCATGAAAAGTGGGCCGTGCAGCTCAACGACACGCACCCGGCGGTCGCCGTCGCCGAGCTAATGCGACTGCTCGTGGATGAACACGGACTTGGATGGGACGAAGCTTGGGCGGTCACGCGCGCAAGCTTCGCCTACACTAATCACACTCTGTTGCCGGAGGCGCTGGAGAAATGGACCGCTGACCTTTTCGGCAGACTGCTGCCGCGGCATCTCGAAATCGTGTACGAGATTAATCGCCGTTTTCTCGATGAAGTGCGCGCAATGTTCCCGGGCGACGAGGCCCGGCTCGCGCGTCTCTCGCTCATCGATGAAAGCAAACCGCGCTCCGTACGTATGGCACATCTGGCGACAGTTGGCAGCCATGCCGTCAACGGCGTGGCGCAACTCCACTCGGAATTGCTCAAACAGACTGTGCTG
>JBKOWV010000050.1:0-25381 GCA_046724585.1 Verrucomicrobiota bacterium | reverse complement strand
GTTCGTTGACATTCGTTCGGCCACAGCCCGGGCCGGTGCATCTTCACCTCAAGAGATGATTGAGCTCTTGAATGATTTCTTTCGCGTGACCGTGCGGGTTGTCGAAGAAGCGCATGGCGGAATGGTTAACAAATATTTGGGAGACGGATTCATGGCCATCTTTGGTGCGGGCGAGTCGAAATCGAATCATGCCGAGGCCGCAGTGACCGCTGGCCGGGAAATCTTGCTCGCCGTGGACGCGCTCAATCGCGATCTGGTCGCTCGAAGTCGCGAGCCGTTGCGAATCGGGATCGGAATCCATTCCGGGCCAGCCATCGTCGGCAGCATCGGTTCGCCTCAACGGCTTGAGTTTACGGCAATTGGCAATGCGGTGAACATCGCCTCGCGCATTGAGAGCCTCACCAAAACTGTAGGAAAACCGATGCTCATTACTGAAGCGGTGTGCGACCGTTTGCGCGATCGATCAGATCTCGAAGAGCTGCCTCGACAGCGAATACGCGGTGTTCGCGATTCAGTTTTAGTTTTCGCTCCGCAAAGCAAGCTCTGATCAATAAAGAATGGACGCATTCTGGTAATACAGCGCAAAATTCGCCATGCTCTCCCTTCCTGAGCTCGTCCGCTACGTCGACGATTATCTCCGCATTCGTGAAATCGAAGATTGGCCGAATGCTGGAAATGGTCTACAGATCGAAAATTCCGGCCGCATCACAAAGATCGGCGCGGCGGTCGATGTTTCCACGCGCGTCCTGACCCAGGCGGCCAAAAAAGCTGTCGATTTTTTGATCGTCCATCACGGATTGTTCTGGCCGGGTTTGCGACCGGTGACTGGCGCGCTGCGACGGCAGCTCAAGCTCGCGCTGGAAAATGATATTGCGCTTTACAGCGCGCATCTTCCGCTGGACATCCATCCAAAGGTGGGCAACAACGCGCAACTTGCCGGATTGCTCGGCCTTAAATTGACGCGGCCTTTTTTCGAAGAAAAAGGACAACTGATCGGACTGAAGGCGAGCGTTTCAGTGCCGCGAGAAGAGCTTGCCCGGCGGTTGCGGAAAGCAGTGGGTGATTCAATAAAGGCATTCAATTTTGGCCCAGAGAAGACGAAAACCATCGGGATCATTACGGGCGCCGCCGGTTCGGAAATCGATAAGGTCGCTCAGGAAAAAATCGACACGTTGATCACGGGCGAAGCGCCGCATTGGGCTGCGGTAGCTGCTGAAGAGCTTGGGATGAATCTCCTGCTCGGCGGCCATTACGCCACTGAAACTTTCGGCGTCAAAGCACTCGTCGCCCACTTGTCCAAACGATGCAACATTCCATCGGCGTTCATCAGCTCCCCGACTGGAATGTGACGAGAATGTCCAGTGCGCGCTGGATCAACTCGAAGATGCGACGCTCGGAGTCGAACTTGGAAGCCGAGCTTTCAATAATATTAATGTGGCGAGGGTGATTGGCGCACTGGAGGATCGAGAGGCGATCGATGGGTCGGATCCAACCTCCATGCGCCGTGCGGTGGAGTTGGCTCTCGGACGATGCCCGGCACGATTCGCGGAGCTGGTGTAGGTGTGGGTGTCATCTCCGGCGGAGCAACCGGAGCTTGTTTTCCTGTCACTTTCGCACGCGCCTGATCTACCCGTTCCTTAAAGGGCTGTTCCCATCCGAGATAGATCAACGCACCGACAACAAGGATTTCGACTAATAGACGCACGATCTCTCTGGAGAGTGCAGAACCGCCGGAAGAAGATCAATTCAATTTTGCGATTCGCGACTTCTGACTTTCACCGGAAGATTGCCTGTGGGGCAGGGGTTTCATGAAAGCTTCTAGCATAGTTGCTAAAGGTCCGACCTCTGTTTTTTCTGCCATTCCGCAAACGACGTTTCCTTTGACGGAAAGAATGGTGGCCGCCGTTCGCCGGGTGACGCCTTCCGAGCATCCGTTTGCCAATCCGCAATAAAGGGCCAGCAAAAAAAGTGAGTGTCGGAAAGCGCATCAGCAATCTTTTTCGAGAGAGCAGCAGCGCGTACGGGAGTCGAACCCGTGCACCAGCCTTGAGAGGGCTGTGTCCTAACCACTAGACGAACGCGCCGTAAATCGAACGTGCATAGGATAACTGCAATCTGTGTGAGCTGGCAAGGCGGCAGCGCGACGCTGGAGGCCAGCTCTCTATATATATAACATGTGGACGCCGCGCGCCGGATTTGACAGATGGCCTCCCATTATTGCGGATGCCTACAATTTATGCGATCGCTTTTTATGCTTACCTTTACCCTGACGCGTGGGTTTTGGAGTCGGCAGATCGCTGTCAGTCGAAGGTCGCACCCGCGGCTGATCTAGCCGAGCCTGGTGCGAAGTTTTCCATCTTTGTAACGCCAGCTTCATTTCGACGCTCGAAGCCAAAGCCGACATTCGCTCATAATAGACATTGTAATAGTCGCGGAGTCGATTGCGCTTTTCCAGATCGGTCCGGGCAGCTTGAGCGGTGGCCTTGGCCGCGCGTACTTCCGGATCGTTCACCACCCGGTTTTTCAATTGTCGCCATTCGATATGCACTCGACGTGCATCAACTTCTTTGCTCAGAGGTCTCCGTTTAAAAGCCTCGTCAAGCTGCGATAACTCCGGCAACTCGGGGCCGTTGGGTTCCGGAGAAGGTGTGGCCGTAACCTCCGATTCTTTCTCCGTTGCGTGAAGATCGACGGCCGGAGGGGCGGCATCCTGCCCATCCAATGTCAATGCCACGCTCCCCAGCAACGCTGAGAAAATTACCCCTTTTACTTTCATTCCCAGTTTTCGTCCCAATGTAACCTAATTTCCGGATGCGGGAAGGCGCTAACCATGATAAGACATCACGTCGAATTCGGGGCGTAGCTTAGCTTGGTAGAGCGCGTGGTTTGGGACCACGAGGTCGGAGGTTCAAATCCTCTCGCCCCGACCACTTCCCGTCAATGTTCCACTGTTACGTTCTGCGCAGTCTGAAAACGGGCCGTCGTTATGTAGGATCGTGTGAAGATTTGAGCGACCGCGTCCGTCGGCATAATTCTGCGGAGTCGAAGGCCACCAAGCACGGTGTGCCATGGATACTGATTAGAAGTGAGCGTTTCGCAACGCGCCGAGAAGCTTTGGCGAGAGAACGCTTTTACAAGAGCGGCAGAGGGAGAGATGAATTAGATAAACTACTGCAGAGCGGTCGCCGCGGCGACAGGTCGGAGGTTCAAATCCTCTCGCCCCGATATTAGTCAACGAGCGCGCGCGACCGGAGGCAAAGAGACAAATTGTAGGGCGTCTCTGTCAGACGCCAAATCCGGCTGACAACGTTAATCCAAGTCCAAGAATAATGGTTTGCTATCGTCTTCCTGGAGTGCGACACTGCAACCTCTGGATTTAGCTGCGGCCCGGTTGGCTGCTCCGTCCTTGCCCACTTGGCCGCATGTTTAAGCACGAAAAACTCAATCTTCTTATTTTCGTCGTCCTTGTCCTATTGCAAGTGCTCGGAGTGATCGGACTCCTGACGCGCTTTCACCTTTTCTATCTGGCAATCATGCTGCCGCTCTTTTTTTGGGGCGGGATCAGCACGACACTCTATCTGCATCGTTACCTGACCCATCGCGGTTTCGAAATGCCGGAATGGCTCAAGTTTATCTTCGCAACCGGCTCCGCCGTGACCCTAGCGGGCGATCCCGTCACGTGGGTAGGGGATCATCGTTACCATCATTTGAAATCCGATACCGACGACGACATTCACAGCCCGATGCACGGTTTTCCCTACGCCCACATGATGTGGCTGATCCGAAAGCCGCCCGAATTCCGCGAACGTTCGAAGCGTTACGCTGCCGATGTAAGTAAGATTTGGTACTGCCGTTTGTGGGAGCGCTCGTCGCTCTATATCCTGCCACATCTCGCTGTGGCTATGACTCTCTACTTCACGCTTGGTTTCGCCGGAATGCTCTGGTGCCTCTATGTGCCGATGCTGGTCATTTATAATGTGACCTGGTCGGTCAATTCGATCTGCCACATGCGTCAGTTTGGATATCGCAGCTTCGATACGTCCGATTATAGCCGGAACAATTTTTGGATCGGCGTCCTTGGGTTCGGCGAGGGCTATCATAACAATCATCATGCGCAACCGCGTTGCGCGGCCCATGGACTGCGCTGGTGGGAATTCGACCTCACACGCTACGTCATCTGGATGCTGGAGAAGTGTGGCCTCGCCTGGAAAGTCGTCTGGCCCGCGAAGGAAGCTAAAGATTCGAACGCCGTTTCTACTAAAGACGCCCCTCTGCTATTAGCGAGCGCGAAGGCAGAGAACTCGATCTAAGCCTCGTAGCCTAAATTCGGCGCCAGCCGCTTCTCCACCGCGGCAACTGTTTCGCCTCTTCGCGAAGCGTAGTCGATAACCTGATCCCGCCCGATTTGGCCGACTGCGAAATATTTTGCTTCTGCGTGCGAAAAATAAAGTCCGCTCACGCTTGCGCCGGGATGCATGGCGAACGATTCCGTCAATCTGACGTCCGCGTTCTTCTCGGCATCGAGCAAATCGAATAATGTTCCCTTCTCCGCATGATCGGGGCAGGCTGGATATCCGGCCGCCGGCCGGATACCGCGATATTTCTCGCGGATAAGATCGACATTGGATAACTTTTCATCGCTCCCGAATCCCCACGCGACTCGGGCCTGTTTATGCAAATATTCCGCGAATGCTTCCGCCAGGCGATCTGCGAGCGCCTTGGTCAGGATCGCGTTGTAGTCATCATGCTGTAGTTTGAATTCTTCCGCGAGCTTGTCGGCGCCGTGAATCGAGACGGCAAAGCCACCGAGGTAGTCAGCCGCTTGAGGGTTGAGAGTTGAGAGTTGAGAGTTTCTCGGCGCGATGTAATCGGCCAGACAGTGGTTCCATTGCCCAGCCGATTTTTGCATTTGTTGACGCACAAAATAAAACGTGGCGAGTTTCTTTGTCCGCACGTCATCAATGTAAAGATCGACATCATCGCCAACTGAGTTCGCCGGCCAAAAGGCATAAACGCCGCGCGCGACGAGCAGATTCTTTGCGACGATCTGTTCGAGCAATCTCTGCGCATCGTCGAAGAGCTCACGCGCCTGTTGACCGGTCGCCGGATCATCAAAAATCGCGGGGTACCGCCCGCGCAACTCCCAGACATGAAAGAACGGCGACCAATCGATGTAATCGACAAGCGTTTGCAACTCGACTGTTTGGGGAGCGCCCGCGCCCTCGCGTGCCGATTTCGGCGCCCTCGCCGAAATCTCATCACTGGAATAAACGCGCACGCCGCTGAAATCCGGCCGCGGCGGTTGATATGCGTCCCACTCAATTCGCGTCCGATTCTCACGCGCCTCGACGATCGTGAGCAACTTTTTCGCGCGCGTTTTGGCCGAATGTTCCTCGCGCAATCGCGCATAATCATCCCGTGTTTTCGCATCGAACTCCGATTTCAATTGCTGATTCAAGAGCGAATTGACCACGCCCACCGCGCGCGAGGCATCGAGCACGTGCACCGTGCTGGCATGATAATGCGGCGCGATTTTTACGGCCGTGTGCGCCCGGCTCGTCGTCGCCCCGCCAATCAATAATGGCAGCTCAAATCGCTCGCGCTCCATTTCCTGCGCCACGTGCACCATCTCATCCAGCGACGGCGTGATCAGTCCGCTCAAGCCGACGACGTCCGCCTTTTTCTCTCGCGCCGTCTCCAAAATCTGCGCCGCCGGCACCATCACTCCGAGATCGATCACGTCGTAGTTGTTACATTGCAGCACGACGCCGACGATGTTCTTGCCGATGTCGTGGACGTCGCCTTTTACCGTCGCCATTACGATGCGGCCCTGCGGTTTCGCGCTCGCCGATTTTTCCGCCTCCATGAACGGCATCAGATAGGCAACAGCTTTTTTCATTACGCGGGCACTCTTCACCACTTGCGGTAGAAACATTTTGCCGGAGCCAAACAGATCTCCCACTACACTCATCCCGGCCATGAGCGGACCCTCGATCACTTCGAGTGGTCGTCTGCATTTTTGCCGCGCCTCTTCCGTGTCGACATCGATATGATCGATGATGCCTTTCACCAATGCGTGTTTCAGGCGTTCTTCGACGGATTCCGCACGCCACGCTTCGTCTTTGACCGGCGTTCTATCTTTTGCCTTTACTCTTTCAGCGAAATCGACCAGCCGCTCGGTCGCGTCGTCGCGCCGGTTCAGCAGCACATCTTCAACGCGCTCCCGCAGCTCCGGCTCGATCTCTTCGTAAACCGCAAGCTGTCCGGCGTTGACTATTCCCATGTCGAGACCGGCCCGGATCGCGTGAAAAAGAAACGCGGCATGCATCGCTTCGCGCACGGTGTTGTTGCCGCGAAACGAAAACGAAATATTGCTCACCCCGCCGCTGATCCGCGCTCCGGCAAGATTCTTTTTGATCCAACGCGTCGCTTCGATGAAATCGACTGCGTAATTGCGATGCTCTTCGAGACCGGTGGCGACGGTCAGAATGTTTGGATCAAAGATAATATCGTTCCCTGGCATGTTCGCCTGTCTCGTTAAGAGATCGTAGGCGCGCGCGCAGATCTCGATCTTGCGCTCGAAGTTGTCGGCCTGGCCGCGTTCATCGAACGCCATCACGATCACAGCCGCGCCATAACGCCGGATCAGTCGCGCCTGGCGGAGAAATTCCTCCTCGCCGTTCTTCAGGCTGATGGAATTGACGACCGCTTTGCCCTGGACGCATTTGAGCCCCGTTTCGATTACGCTCCATTTCGAGCTGTCGATCACCACCGGGATGCGTGCGATCTCCGGTTCGCTGCCGATCAAATTCAGGAAACGCGTCATAGCCGCTTCAGAATCGATCATTCCCTCGTCCATGTTCACGTCGAGAAGGTTCGCGCCGCCTTGAACCTGCTGGCGCGCCACTGCCAACGCGCCTTCGAAATCATCTGCCAGGATCAATTTCGAAAACCTGGGCGAACCGGTGATATTGGTCCGCTCGCCAATCACCACGAAACCGAACTCCGGCGTAATCTTGAGCGGCTCGAGCCCGGAGAGCTGGAGCGTTAAGTTATTACGTTCCATTTCGAGATGAAATTGTCCGCGGTTTGCAATCGCGCATAGCCGTCACAATCGCGCGAATGTGTTCGGGCGTAGTGCCGCAACAACCGCCCACCAGATTCAACCAGCCGTTCTCCGCCCATTTTGCCACTTTGGGAGCAAAGGTTTGGGCCGTTTCCGGAAAACCGGTCTCCGATAACGGATCGGGTAAGCCCGCATTCGGATACGCGCTCATAAAGTATGGCGAAATGCGCGCCAGCTCTTCGATGTACGGCTCCATCTCATCCGGGCCTAACGAGCAATTCAGTCCGACAACGAGCGGCTGCGCGTGCGCGATCGAAATCAAAAACGCCTCCACGGTTTGACCGCTCAGGTTTCGTCCGGCTTTGTCGATGACGGTTCCCGAAATCATCAGCGGAATTTTCCTTCCGGTTTCTTCAAAAACTTCCGTAATGGCGAAAAGCGCGGCTTTGCCATTGAGCGTGTCGAAGATAGTTTCGACAATCAACAGATCGACACCTCCTTCGACGAGTGCCTTTGCCTGCTCGAAGTACGTTTGTTTGAGCTGATCGAACGTGACAGCCCGGAAAGCGGGATCGCTTACATCGGGTGAAATCGACGCGGCCACCGGGAGGGGGCCCATCGATCCGGCAACAAACCGGCGAGTTCCTGTTTGATCGGCAACGCGATCTGCTGCGCGTCGCGCGATTTTGGCCGCCGCCACATTCATTTCATCCACCAGCGCGCGAAGATCGGGATCGTCCACCACGCGCTGAAAAAATTGCTGGTCCTTGCGACTGGCCGGCGGTTCGCCCGCAAAAAGAAAATCGTGCAGTCCGATCGTGGTAGCGCTGAACGTGTTTGTTTCGATGATGTCGGCGCCGGCTTCGAGATATTGGGCGTGAATTTCCTCGACGACTCCCGGCTTGGTCAGAAGAAGGAGCTCGAGGCTACCCTTGAGGTCTTTCCCCTGCCAATCGCGAAACCGTTTCCCCCGATAATCCGCCTCCGACAATTTGTAACGCTGAATCATTGTGCCCATGGCGCCGTCGAGCACGACGATGCGTTCGCGCAGAAGCGCTTCCAGAGGATGTAAATCGGAGGACGACATGATTGTCCGGAACTAAACGGCGTTTACGCCAGTGATCAAGGAACAAATTAACGCATCATGATGCGTAGATGTGTTGGGCTCTTGCTCTGATTCTTACTCCTGGTCCTGTTCTTGCTCTGGGTTCAACCACGAGTAACCACGAATACGGCTTCGCCTCAGGTGATTCGTTAAATCGTTACATCGCTACATGCGTAGTCCAAACCGCGTGTTGTAGCAGCGTTCCGTGATCCCGGCCGGCGTGCCTAGGATTGAGGAGCACACGCGGCTAGGGTGCCGCAATCAGCACGCGAGGGCGCGTGCGCTCACGGGAATTTATCGGTGTAGATCCCGCTCGAAAAAAGGGCAGCCCTTGACCATCTTCGCCAAGCCTGCCGCGCCGCAGGCATCCAAATCAAACCTCAAACATCGAACATCAAACATCCCGGTTCCCTAGGGGGTTCCCCGGCTAAAAAATCAGGGATTCTCCCTGGTGCAAAACTCAAGCTTTTTCGAGAACTTCGTCCCACTATTCCCGTTGTAGGAAGGTGAGAATGGACATCGCAATGCCTCCCAGAGCGGTGCCAGGCGGCACATCGTTGCGCCAGGCGCCAGATTTCATGTTATGTCGCCTTCTCCTCCGGGCATCAACGCGCACGTCGCGCAGAGGCGCGGTCGTGACGAAGAAGCGAAGCCGCAGTTGCAGATTGCTCGGCTAATTGACCCTGATCACCCCCTAACAAATCCGAGTAAAGAATGCCAACGCCTACCTCAATCGAAAGTTTTCCCCGAGCGACCGCTATCGCGACCGCCCGAATTAACACCACACATGTCTTGGATCGCCATGGGAAATGGCTACCCCCAGCCAAAACGAAACAATTAGAAAGCAGTCAGTAATAATCAGATGAAAAAATCATTAAAAATAACTATCGGAGCGCTCGCATGCGCGGGCGTTGTTTATAGCGTGTTCGCTCACGCAATCTCTTACTTGGCCCTTACGGCAACTTTTAGTCCGAACCCTGCGACGATCGGCCCATCCGGAGACGCGACCGTCACTGGCCCGGTCGTCTTCGGAAGCAACATCACGTTTGACCTGAAATATGCGATCGTAGTGCAGGGTTCTACTACTAATTTCGGCACCGGGAAGCTTATCACCTTTGGTGCGGAAACGGAGCTCAAGCCGAGCGGTGCAGCCGACGTGGCGGTGGCCGGGATCAATTCTCACACGTTTCTGAATGCGGCTAGTAATTTCACAGATAGCGTCACGTTTACGGCTCCGACCACCCCTGGGATGTACAGGGTGAAAATTAAATCCACAGGTGGTACTGGGGGTATGGCCGGACTTTTACCGGGTAACGGAATCAGCATCAGCTTCACGGTTGCGGATCCGCCGCCGCCGTGCGAGCCGCTGTCAACGGTGCTGACCGTGCCGCAGATCTGCGTGGTGTTGCACGATCCGAACGCGGCCACGCTTACCGCGACGCTGACGGATGAGAATGGGGATCCCGTTGTGGGTAAAACCGTCACCTTCAAGGTGGATGGGATTGCGGCAGGTAGTGGCGTGACCGATGCGACTGGCCTCGCGACGTCAACCACCCCCTACAACGTGAGTGGACTATCAGTCGGTGATCACGAGGTGGAGGCGATCTTTACGGCCCCGGATGATGCGTGCGACTACCTAGGCACCAGTGGCGTTGGGAATCTTGGCGTTACTTACCTATTCATCGGGTTCGAACAGCCGATTAACGCCGACGGAAGCAGCATATTCAAGGGAGGAGCGATTCCGGTCAAAATCAGGCTTAGCGACTCCAACGGCACGCCAGTGACCGATGCTGAGGCGCACGTGTTCTTCTCCCAGAATACGAGTGCCATTGTTGGCGACGAGGCCGAACCGATCGCGAATACGAATGGCGATTCGGGCAATCTGATGAGGTATGACCCCGTTGCTGATCAGTACATCTTCAACTGGGACCTCAAGACAGTCGACAACGGCACCTATAAGGTTTGGATCGAGCTGGGCGAAGGGGCCTGTGGCGAGCAGCATAATGTCGTGCTCTCCGTAGCTAAGATCGGTAAAGGAGTTAAGAAATAACTTGACCGCTTATCTAACCTAAAAAGGTAAGCTGTTAGAGCATGGGCGCCGGGAGGTGAAAATCTCCCGGCGCTTTCTCTTTTCTGGATTGGGGAGCACACGCGTCCTGCGCGTTGGTTTCGGCGCACACGAATGGAAACGAATGAGGCTTCGCCTCACGTGATCCGTTGAACCGTTACACCGCAGCGTCGTCCAAACCGCCAGTTGTAGCCGGCATTGGTGATCCCGGCCGCGCGAGATCCCGCCGCGCCGCGCGTTTTGGATTAGGGAGCTCAGGCGATTGAGATCAATCGCCCTGTCTGACAATTTCTGCTTCAAAACAATTTTCGCGTTTATTCGTGTGATTCGTTGGCAACCTCTGTCTTCGTGTTCATTAGTCGTTAGTCATCCGCGGTACCTGCCGCTGTTTTTCAAGAGAAATCTCGACTTCGCTCGCCATGACAATTAGTTGACTGGCCATGGAAGCAGTCCGGCTTTTCAAATCGCTTAATCGCGATCAACGTAATACGTTCGTCGCCTGCTTCCTCGGTTGGGCGCTGGATGCGTTCGATTTTTTTCTGCTCACGTTCGTTCTCGTGCCGGTTGCGCATGAGTTCGGCCGAACGATTCCCGAGGTCGCATTCGGAATTACGTTGACCCTGATGATGCGTCCTCTGGGCGCGTTCATCTTCGGTTTCCTCGGCGACAAATTCGGCCGGCGCGTCCCGCTGATGGCCGACATTATTTTCTATTCGGTGATCGAACTGCTCACGGCATTCGCTCCGAATTTTACTATCTTTCTGATTTTGCGCGCGCTCTTCGGCGTGGGAATGGGCGGCGAATGGGGCCTGGGCGCCTCGCTCGCGATGGAATCGCTTCCGACCGCCACGCGTGGGTTGTTCTCCGGAATTTTGCAACAAGGGTATGCTGTTGGTTATCTGCTCGCGGCGATCGTTTATTGGATCGTGTTCCCGCTTTTTGGCTGGCGCGGACTTTTTGTCGCCGGAGCACTGCCGGCTCTCCTCGTTTTTTACATCCGGGCGCGCGTTCCGGAATCACCAGTTTGGCAACGCAACAAGGAGCGGAGACAGCATCTGCCGCCTGATATCCGCGGATTCATCAGGCAACACGGCACGCTTTTTATCCATGTCGTCCTGCTGATGACAGCGTTCAATTACATGTCGCACGGCACCCAGGATCTTTATGCCACATTTCTCGAAAAACAGCGCGGCTTCGGTGTCAGTGAAAAATCGATGATTGCAATTATCTACGCCATCGGCGCGATCTGCGGCGGGACGGTCATCGGTTTTTTCTCACAACGCTGGGGACGCCGGCGCGCGATCATTTTTTGTGCGGTCTGCGGAATGCTCCTAATTCCGGCGTGGGTTTTCGCGCCGGGAACAGCGCTTCTTATCGCAGGAGGATTTCTGATGCAATTCATGGTGCAAGGAGCGTGGGGCGTTGTGCCGGTGCATTTGAATGAAGTTTCGCCAGCCGATTTTCGCGGGACTTTCCCAGGTCTGGCATATCAACTGGGAAATTTCGCCGCCGCCTACGCCGCGCAGCAGCAAGCCTGGCTGGCGGAAAAATTTCGAACCGCGAGTGGCACCCCAAATTACGCGTTGACCATGGCACTCGTAGAATGCGTTGTATTCATCGCCATCATCGTGCTGGCCGCAACCGGACGCGAAGAGCGCGGCAAAGAATTTTAACGAGCTGCTGGTGCCAGTGCAGGACCACTGCTCGCAGGTTGCAACTGCAATGCGAGCCGGCCCGTTGGTTGATAAACGCCGGGACCGTAACGTTGTTCGACGATCGCTTCGGCAATTCTATCCGCGAGCAGTTCGCGATATTCCCCATCGCGCGCCTGTTTGCCATCGGCGCGGTTACTTAAAAATCCACACTCGACCAGCACTGCCGGGTAATTCGCCATCCGCAGGACCCGGAAATTTGCCGTACGCACACCACGATTGGCGGAGTTGGGGATAGTCATCAGCTTGGCTTGAATCCGATTCGCCAACTCAGATGCTGCACCCGAATGATAATAAGTCTCAAACCCGCGAATGCCGCGCTTGCGTGAATCGTTGAAGTGGATGCTGACGAAGATGGCGTTTTTTTGCGAATTCTCGATGCTCACTCGCTCATTCAGCGGAATGAATACGTCGGACGAACGAGTCATCACGGTTTTTAATTGCGATTCACCCAGCTTGCGCTCGAGACGATGGGCTACATCGAGTGCAACTACTTTCTCCGGCGGCCCGTAGCGGCGATACGCGCCGCTATCTTTGCCGCCGTGGCCGGCGTCCACCACTACGGTCTTAAAAGTTTTGCTCGTGTTCTTGACCCTGCCGATTTGGGTGGTCGTGCAAGCGCCTAGTGAAGCCAGCAAAACGACGGCAAAAGCACAACTGATCAATCGCGACATTCTGATTTAATAGCCAAAAATGGGTTTTCCACCAAAAGTTTTTTCGCTGAACATAGACGACCAGAGAAGACGCCGAGCGAGGCTGGAAGGCGCCTGTGCCAGGCACCGATCTTTTTGGGCAGGCGTTTCACAGAATGGAGCCGGCGGGTGCCGGCGACATAGACGGGCAGGCCGAAGGCGAAGTGAGCGGGAGCGCCCTACAATTCTAAATTTCGGATTGTAGACGTGTTGTGCTAAACGCCTTTCGGTGCTCGCTGCCGCGAGCACCGGTACATCAGCGATGTGGCTACGGAAATATTTGTGCTTTTCGGCGATTGCATGGAAAAAGCACTTGTTTTTTACGCAGCCGCACTTAAAGCCTTTACGTTTTATGATGATCCGATTAGCGATTCTCCCCCTGCTCTTGGCACTGAATCTTTCATTGTGCAAGAAACACGAAAGTGCCTCTCCGAAAACGCAGCCCGCTTCTCCATCGCCGGCAGGGGCTGAAGCAGTCGCCGGCGGTAGCCCTGTCACGGCTGCTTCGCCCGCGAAGGTATCCAAGCCAGTGGTCGATCAGACGGCCCAGACGATCATCTTTTGTTATCATCGCTTGGTCGACAAGGTTCGCTATCCAGGCACTGAGATCACACCGGCTGCTTTCGAAGCGCAGATGAAACAACTTAAAGATGCCGGGATTACCGTCATCAGCATGCAGGATTTGCTCGCATGGAAGCGTGGCGAAAAAAATATTCCGCCGCGATGCGCGGTCATTAGCTTCGATGATGGCTGGAAATCTCAATATGAGGTTGCGTGGCCGATCATGAAAAAATTTGGCTACCCGTTCACGATGTTCATTTATACCGAAGGAGTCCGCGGCGGAAGCCTGGGTGGCGGAGAGGCGATTACGTGGGAACAGCTCGCCGACATGCGGGATAACGGTGTCGATATCCAGGCGCACTCCGCCACGCATCAAGACTTGCGCGAAGGGCATAACATAATGTTGGTTGCCGGCGGGAAGAGGAGCAAAACGAAATTGACCGGGCCCGAATACGAGCAATGGATGCACAACGAAGTCGTAGGCTCCAAGGAACTGATCGAGCAGCGGCTCGGGGTCAAAGTGAATTGTTTCGCTGTGCCTTTCGGCAATTATAACGATCACGTTAAGGAAATTGCGCGAAATGCCGGGTACGAAGCAATGTTTACCGTTTACGGTCAGCCCATCACTTTTACTTCCTCGCTCGATTCACTTGGCCGGTATGCGATTGAAGCAAACAAGCCGAAAGTATTCGTTGACGCGGTCAAGATGATCGGCACATCCACCGGCGGGGCCGCCGCAGTTGCTGAAGTCGGCGCGGCGGATCTTTCGCCCCAACCGGCTGATGGCGAAACCGTCCACACGGCGCTCCCACTTATCAAAGCGAACCTCGGCCGAGTCGGCGCGATCGAGCCCGGCAGCGTGCAAATGCGTGTCAGCGGACTCGGTGTCGTTCCCGCCACTTACGATCCGAAAACCGGCACGGTTTCATATCAGGTGACGCAAAAATTGCGCGCAAACTCGTGCACGGTAATTGTCAGCGCGAAATCGGAAGGCAAAAAAGTCGAGGCGCACTGGACTTTTGGCATCGATGCAGCCGCTGCCGCAGCACCGGCGAGCGCTGTGGCAAAGCCGACGCCGAAGAGATAAGCTGGAGGGGCACGCTTTTATCGTGCCCAGATTCCAGAGCGCCGGCGTCGCGGACGGCCTCCAAGCTAACCTATGTTTCCACAACTCAGCGATAAGCTACAGGAGATTTTCAAAGAGCTGCGTGGCCACGGCACGATCAGTGAATCGAATATCGACGCCGCACTGCGTCAGGTGCGCCTGGCGTTGTTGGAAGCGGATGTCGATTTTCAAGTCGCGAAGAAATTCATTGGCCAGGTAAAGGAAAAGGCACTGGGGGAAACCGTGCTTCGCAGCATCACACCCGGGCAGCAGATCGTAAAAATTTTCCACGATGAACTTTCCGCTCTGCTCGGAGGCGACGCTGCGCCGCTCAATCTAGAGGAACCGGGCCGGATCTTGATCGTCGGGCTTAATGGCTCCGGGAAAACCACGTCCTCGGCCAAACTGGCGTTTTTTTTGAAAAAGCAGGGACATACCCCTGCTCTGGTCGCGTGTGATTTGCAACGACCGGCCGCGATTGAACAGCTCGCAACCCTGGGGAGGCAAATTGAAGTTCCGGCTTATACGCCGGATCCGAACGAGAAAAATGTTCTTCGCGCCGCGGCCGCGGCGATCGGTAGGGCGCACCTGCCGGGCGCGCCGAACATCGATATCTTCGATACGGCCGGCCGCCAGGAAATCGATGACGCGTTGGTTCAGGAATTGAAGGAACTCAAAGAATTTCTGCAGCCTCAGGAAACTTTGCTCGTGGTCGATGCCGCGACCGGACAACAAGCGGTCAGCGTGGCGACCCATTTCAACGACGCTTTAGAAATCACCGGAATCATTTTGACGAAACTCGACGGGGATGCGCGTGGCGGAGCGGCATTGTCGATGCGTGAAGTGACGCGACGGCCGATCAAATTTGCCGGCACAGGCGAAAAGCTCGACCAGTTCGAGCTCTTCGTTCCGGAGCGACTGGCGGGCCGGATATTGGGAATGGGCGACGTGGTTGGTCTGGTCGAAAAGGCGGCTGAGGCGGTGGATGAAGAGGAAGCCGGCCGCCTGGAGCGAAAGCTGCGGACGGCGTCGTTCGATTTTAATGATTTCCTGGCGCAGTTCAAAATGATGCGAAAGATGGGGCCGCTGGAGAATATTCTTGGCATGTTGCCCGGCATGGGTAACATGTCCGGCCTCTCTGTTGATGAGAAGCAGCTCAAGCGCACGGAAGCCATCGTGCTTTCGATGACGAGCGAAGAGCGGACGCGCCCGGACATTCTAAATGCGCGGCGTCGTCAGCGCATCGCGCGTGGCAGCGGCTGCACCGTCACGGAGGTGAACGATTTACTGCGGCGCTTTGGTCAGATGCGCAAGATGATGAAAAGCGCCGGCAAAATGAAAAAGATGATGGCGCAAATGGCGCGAATGAGAATGTAACATGGCAGTTTCAATCAGATTACGCAGAGAAGGAGCGAAGAATCGCCCTTATTACAAGGTGGTGGTGGCCGATAGCCGTAGCCCGCGCGACGGAAAATTCATTGAGATAATCGGCACCTACGATCCAAAAAAGCCGGGTCACAACAGCACGTTGAAACTCGATCGCATCGAATATTGGATCAGTAAGGGCGCGCAAGCGTCCGACACCGTCCGCAGCTTGATTAAGAAAAATAAAAAACAGATCGCCAGCGCACCGACGGAAGCTGCCTCTGAACCGCCTCTAACACGTGCGCCCGCCGAAGCAACGCCGGCGTCGCCCGAGCCGCCCATCGCAGAAACAGCACCGGGCGAGCCGACGCAGATCTGAAGTCGGTAATCGAAACGATCGCGAATCCGGGCGGCGCTTTGTAACCGCCGAGGGTTTAGAGATGTTTGTCCAACCGCCGCAGCCTTCGCTGCTTGGCGAAGGACTGTCGAAAGCCTGGGTTTGTTTTTGATTCGGCAGAAATTCGTGTCGATTCGTGTGGATTCGTGGCTATTTTTCGTCATGAGAGAATTTCTAGAGTTCGTCATTCGGCAATTGATCGAATATCCCGATGACATGGTGCTCACGGAAATTCCGAGTGGCAGAACAACCGCTTTCAAACTTCAGCTTCGACAAAGCGATGTCGGCCGCGTGATTGGCCGCAGCGGGCAAACCATTCACGCTATTCGGGCCTTGCTCGCCAGCTCCGCCGCGCGCCATGGCCAACGCGCCACGCTCGAAATTGTAGAATAATAGGCCATAGATATTTGCAGGGCGTTCGCCGCGGCGAACGCGAACCCGATGGGGTTTCACAGAAGCGCCCTACAATTCAGCGTTGGACGCTGCGTGTTGGGCGCCCGACGTTTTCCTAATTGATGAAGATCGACATCGTCACGCTGTTCCCGGAAATTTGCGGCGCCCCGCTTAGCGAAAGCATTATGAAACGCGCGCAGAAGAACGGAATTGTCGATCTTCACATTCATAACCTGCGCGATTGGACGATGGACAAACATCACGTTGCTGATGATGCGCCGTTTGGCGGAGGGCAGGGGATGGTGATGAAGCCGGAACCGATCTTTGCAGCGGTCGAAAAGCTCCGAAATCAAACATCGGACATCGAAGATCAAACATCCAAGATCGTGCTGATGTCACCTGCCGGCCACCGGTTCGACCAGGAGATGGCGGCACAACTTTCAGGCGAATCACATCTCATCATCATTTGCGGCCACTACGAGGGAGTGGATCACCGCGTGATCGACCATCTGGTCGATCACGAAATTTCCATCGGCGATTACGTTCTCACCAACGGCGCGATTGCCGCGGTAGTGCTTGTCGATGCAGTCGTGCGTTTGTTGCCGGGCGTTCTCGGCCACGAGCAATCGGCGCTAGACGATAGTTTCAGTCGCGGATTACTGGAAGCGCCGCAGTACACCCGCCCGGCGGAGTTTCGCAGCTGGAAAGTCCCCGATGTCTTGCTTTCCGGAAATCATGCCGAAATCGAGAGGTGGCGAAGAGAGCAGGCGATCAAGCGAACGCGGGAGAACCGCCCGGATTTGTTGAATGATTAATCGCGCCGTCTGATCGCAGATCACGCCAAGCGGCCCAAGACCACGCATGCGTTAATTCCGCCGAAGCCAAATGAATTGCTCATAACGTAATTCAATTCCGCGTCGCGTCCGTGATTTGGAACAACATCGAGATCACACGCCGGATCGGGATTCTGGTAGTTAATCGTGGGTGGGGTCCATTGACGATCCAATGCCAGCGCGCAAAGCGCCGCCTCAATCGCGCCCGTGGCGCCGAGCGGATGCGCATAATACCCTTTTGTTCCGCTGACCGGGATCCGCTTTGCATGTTCGCCGAATACTTGTTTGATCGACATGGTTTCGGCGCTGTCATTCAGCTGCGTCGAGCTGGCGTGCGCGTTAATATAATCGATTTGCTCAGGCGCAAGCCGCGCATCGGCAAGCGCGTCGCGCATTGCGCGCGCGCACGATTCGCCGCTCGGCAGAGGCGATGTCATGTGGAAAGCATCGTTGTTGAGGCTGTAGCCGAGCACTTCCGCATAGATGTGGGTGCCACGCGCTCGCGCGTGCTCGAGCTCTTCGATGATGAGCGAGGCCGCGCCTTCGCCCATGACGAATCCATCGCGCAACAGATCGAACGGACGACAAGCCAGAGCGGGATCGCCTGTCCAGCGGCTCATCGTTTTGATGATGTCGAATGCCCCTATCGTGATAGTCGTGAGAGGCGCTTCTGCTCCGCCGGCGACAATCACGTCGGCAAAATCATCACGGATATATCGCAGCGCTTCGCCTACTGACACTGTGCCGCTGGCGCAGCTATTCGAGTTGGTCGTGCCCACACCGCGAAAGCCAAAATCAATCGCGATGTTCGAATGGGCGGAGCCACCAAAAACCTGGACAGCAAGCGTAGGCTGAACTCCGCGCGCGCCCTTTTTCAGAAACCGGATGTATTGATCTTCGGCCTTGCAAACTCCGCCAAGTGCTGTGCCAAAACTGACGCCCACGCGATGTTGCGGTTTTTCCCGGGAATAATCGAGGTGCGCGTCGTCGAGCGCCAGCCGCGCCGAGGCAACGGCGAACTGCGCATAGCGGTCGAGTCGTTTCAAACGGTGCGCCGGAAAAAACTGTTCGGAATCCCAATCGCGAATCTCGCCGGCGCAACGCACACGGAAGGCGCCGGGATCGAAGCTTGCGATACTGCCGATTCCGCTCTTCTCGGCGAGAATCCCGTTCCAAAAATCTGCGCGGCCATTTCCGATGCAAGAGATAGGTCCAATCCCGGTAATGACGGCGCGTCTTCGGCTCATGCGGTCACCGGTTTGGCCTAGCCTTCGACATGCGCCTTCATACAGCGCAACGTCTTATTTGCAATGTTGTGAATGAAGAAATCGCCGATGATTTTGTCCGCGATCGGAGCCAGGAAACGCACTCGAAATTGCAGATCGTGCGCGATCTCTACCAGAACGCCTTCGCGAATTTCCTTGAATGTCCAGACCACGCGCATGCCTTTCGTGAATGCCTTCAAATGGTGAAAGCGGATTTCGAGACGATCTCGATCGATGATTTGCTCGGAGGTCCAGGAAATCGGAATGCCGGAACGCACGGCCGCCATCACGACGACATTGCGATCCGGGCTGCGCTCCAGATAACGAATGTAGCGGTAATGCGGCAAAATCATTGGCCACAGTTCCAGATTCGCCGCTGTTTCAAAGATCGACTTCTTCGGCGCGCGCATGGTGATTGAGTTCGTTTTATGCATTCGGGTTGCCGCAAGCTTACCTTATGCGTGTGGATTTGTCCGCACGACATGCCGATGCGTTGTTCTGGGGAATGCACCGTTCCGGAGGGCACCATCGCTCCCGCAGGCGCGCGAGGAGAACGCCCTTTCGCCTTTGATCAGGCCAACCCTTGCTCTCAAAGCGAACGGTGCGCTCCCCCGCGCGATAGCGATCTTAATGTTCAGTAATGACGCCAAAACCAGAATCGCAGCAATCGACGTCCCGCGCTGGAGCGAAAAAGTAACGCCGGTGTTACTTTGAAGGTGACTGAGGCGCGGTGTCTCGCATAGCGAAGCGGTTACTGCGAGTGCGTTGACGCAATTTCAGAAGTCACGCGAGACGTGAGAGCTTTGGTCTCAATTCATTCGTTTCGCGGGCCAACTAGCTTTTCCCTGGTTCGCCAATCGCGTAGCCGACGTAGCGCACCGTATGAATCAAGGGGGGATCGCCTATTTTTTTTCGCAGCCGTCCAATGAAAACCTCTACAAGCTTCGTGTCGTATTCATATTCGTGTTCCCAGACCCGCTCGCATAATTCCGTGCGGGTGAAGACGCGGCCGGGCTCACGCATCAGGACCTTGAGCAGCGTCAGCTCGCGCGCAGACAAATCGAGCCGGCGCGCGCCACGATAGACCTCGTGGTTGACGAGATCGAACGATAGATCACCCACGCTTAAGTTCAGCATGGGTTCGTCGGGATAGCGGCGTCCCAGGGCGCGTACGCGTGCGAGCAATTCCTGCATCGCAAATGGCTTTGGCAAATAATCATCTGCCCCGAGTTGCAATCCGGTTACACGATTCTTCACCTCGCCACGGGCGGTCAGAATCAGAACCCGGCTGGTGACATGTCGCGAGCGCAGGTGGCGCAACACTTCGAAACCATCGAGACGGGGCAGCCTCAGATCGAGCACGACCAAATCGAAAGAGTTGCCCACACCTTGCTTTACAGCCGCTTCGCCATCATGAACTATCACCCGGTCGTGCCCAGCCTCGGTCAGGGCCGCAGCAATCTGCCGCGCCAATTGAACGTCATCTTCAACGATAAGAATGCGCATGCTGTTACGATGTCAGATGCTTAGAAACGCACTGTGAATTGTGCTGCAAGCAAGTGGTTATCATTGCCCGGGCCGGTGGTTTCCTGTTGAAAACTGTATTGCAGCTTCAGCTGCGTATGCGACGTAAAACGGTAGGTAGCCGCAATGTCGATCCGCGCCAGGTCCTGACTCCATCGAACACGGCCACCGAATCCATCGTTTACGTTGCTGAAGAGGTGCTGGTTCCAGCGCAACGCGCCGAAGAGCTGCGGGGTGAATTTATACTTCGCTTCAACATAGTATGCGAAGGTGTCGGCGTTGCCGACCGTCGGAACCTCGAAACGCGCCTCGTAAAATTCCACCCATAATTGCAGATGATGCCAGGCGAAACTGATATCCTGACCGAGAACGAATTCTCGATAATCGCCAATGTCGCGGCCGGGCGGCAACGTCTGCTCCGCTTCAGGCCGAAAATATGGGCCTTCGCTAGCCGAGAAACCAAAATTCCAGGCCTGGTTTGGGCGGAAACCGACGCGCCCGCTAAAGGTCGGATTTTCGAAACCGACCTGCGTGAGGTGCCATGATTCCGGACGCGAGGAAAGTGACGCGTTTTTCATTTCGGCTGCATAATCAAATCGACCCAGGCGACCGGATACAGAAATGCCACTCGCATAACTGGGGCCCCAGATTACCGGATTGAACGCGTACTTTTGGTAGTAGGTGGGCCCGTAGATGAAATCCAGCGCTGAATACGGAGCGGATTTGTCCCGAATTGGCGTGACGTTTTCATAAATTAGCGGTGCGTTGATGAATGGGTTTTCCCACGATAAATGCCGTGGGACCCAATTGCCCACCACGGTTGCAAACGTCCCCCCTTGCAGATTGAAACGGCCATCATCCCACGGCGTAAAGCGAAGCGCGTATTCGTCGAGACGAATCTGGGCGCCGCGGTCACTGGGGTCGAACCCGCGGTCCAGCCGCGACTGAGCGAAGAAATAAATCTGAGAGCCAAGTTGTGCATCGAGAAACAGCGTCAGACGGGGATTGAAGAGATTGTCGATTTCGCTGTTGATGAGTCCGGGCGCTGGCTGCTGGAAATGATACATTTCAAGGTCGATGGTGCCGCTTAGTCGCGCGCGAAGATTATCGTCAAATGCAGTGACAGTGAGCTCGGCATCAACTCGGTCGAGAAAATCATCGAGGTCGAGCGCGCCTGCAGTGCCGGCGAAAAGGCAAAGGATGAGCGCTCGAAGCAGCTTCATTTCATATGATTCCAACTCGCGCAGGGCCCCCAGGTTGCGCCACACGAAAATGCGCTTCGAACTCGGTCCAATCGTTATCGGAGCGTATTAACGTTAAATCGCCGCCGTGTAAGCGCGCGAGTTCGCGCGCCAAATTCAAACCGAGCCCGTGACCGGAATTATTTGAACCGGGAGCGCTATGATGAAACCGCTCGAAAATGTGTTCCTGCGCAGGGCCCGGGATTGGCGGACCGGTGTTTCCAATTGTCAGCACAACCTCACCATTCTGTTTGAATGCAGTAACTCGAATAAGCCCCTCAGCTCGGTTGTACTTTTGCGCGTTCTCCAGGAGATTTTGGAGAATCAGCGAAGTATATCGTTTTTCACCGGCGACATATAATTCGGCCGGCAATTTCTTTTCGATTTTCACGCGCAGCCGATCGGGAAGCGCGCTCAAATCATCGAGCCATTCTTCAACCAACTGGCTGAGATTCAAAGGCTCGGCCTCTATTTGCAGGTGACCGGCGTCCATGCGCGATAGCAGAAGCAGATCGTCAATCACTCCGGTCAATCGGTGCGTCTGGTGAAGAAGCGCAGAGAGCTCCTCGTAGACATCGGGCTTGAAATCTTCCCGCGTCAGCAACGTTTCGAGACCTATCCGAAGAACCGTGACCGGACTCTTCAATTGATGTGAAGCGTCGGCGGAATACCGAGCTGATCTTTTCAACTCCTCGCTGGTCGAAGCGAGTGCGGCTTCGGCGCGTCTTCGCTGCGCACGGTCCTTTTCCGAGTCCACTGCCAGTTTTTCAACCGGCATCGAGAGGCGAGCCGCGATGAACTGACTGGCGACGAAACCACCGAGCAAGAGCAATGCACCCACAGAGGCAATTTGCCATTGCAGCCGACGCAGCTGTGCCATTGAATCGGCGAGCGGATAAATGCAAACTTCATAAGCAGGCGGAAACAGCGAGGTCGGATTAAGTCGCTTGTAAAACAAGAGCTGCGGCGCGCCATCGACGTTGACGCGAAAGTTGTTTTGCGCGCGATCAGAATTCATGATCGCTTTTCCGATTTCGCTGCCCAGAGCAGCTTGCGAAGATTTTGAAAGCGATGGCATGTGCAATTGGCCATTTAGCCAAATGCCGCTTTTCATTCCAGCCCCAGCGGCTTTCCCGATTAGCTCGAAGGGTTTAAATCCGACGACCAGCGCCGAGATCACCTCGCCTGTTTCAGTAGAAAAAATTGGTGCCGCCACTATTTCATCAACGATCTCATCAGTAGCATCAGCAGTCTCCACGATATAACCAATTTGTTGCGCCTCAGGTAATTTCCTCAGGGTCAGTTCGGCTTCCGCCTCTGGGCTTAATTGTCCGACATCTTTTGGGTTTGGCGGTGATATCACCCCGCCGATCGGATCCAGAAAGCGATAGAATTTGGCACGAAGCAGGGGCTCGGTTTGCGACGGCTCCGCGACGTCCATTAAATCGCGCAATTCATCTTTCGCGCTCGGATACAGCAGATCGAGAGCGTTGTCTTCCAGTGCGGCATGGATCCGCGGCCTCAAGGCCAGCGCCCCGCAATGTTCCGCGAGTGCTGCGTTGCGCAGTTCCCGCACCTTATCGAGCGAGACCAGTTCGGCCTGAAAGTTCTGTTGCAAACTGTTTTGCGCTGCGGCCGCGACATGGCGTTGAGCAAGATAAAGCGCCAAAGCCATCAACCCAGAGATAACGAGCATCATCGCGGCCAGGAGCTTGCCCCGGAAACTTGTCACCTTGGGTTTGTTGTTTGACCTGCTCGCAGAGATCATCGGAAATCGACATGCACCGTTTCGCCATTCTTCAATTCCACAGGCCGTTCGCGGGTAGTCTTGCTGTTGATCCAGGCCTTAAGCGTGTAGTGGCCTGAAGGAAGTCCGCGCAATCGAAATCGTCCATCGGTATCCGTCATCACAAAATATGGCGTATCGAGAACCAGAACGAGCCCGCGCATATGTTCGTGAATATCACAGCGGAGCGTCACCAGTCCCGTCGTGTCAAAAACCTGTGAGGGGATTGGCCGTTCGTCTGGACGATAACGGCCAAGATCGAACCGCTTTGCCGGCGAGTACGAAAAAATGTTATGGTAGGTATCGTCGAGGCTCGGGAATTCAACTCGTGTTCCGACCTGCACCGGCAAAAGTGACGGAACGAAAGTCAGATTTTTTTGCACGACCTGTTTTGTCGGAGGCGAAGTCGCTTTCGGGAACGAGCCATCGAGATAAACTATTGCGACCGGCGGCTCGGTGGAGAGAACGCCACCCCGGGTAACGATCTGATATCGCTTGGCCACCACCGGCGCTGAATGCGACTCCGGCAATTCTACATATCCCTCCACGGTTGCGCCCGCGATGAACTGGATTGGAGCCAGAATCAAGATGGCGCTGATTCCAGTCAAACGCATTGCCATTCAGTTTACCAATCGTTCTACCCGACGGAAAGTACCGGTATGTGCGTCAAAAAGTAACAATCATGTTACTTTTCCAGCCGTCGCGCATTTTAAGCTTGGCCGAATCACCTCGTATCGGAACAAATTCCAACTCCTGCATTGCCGACAACTCGCATCTGGATCAAGCGGCAATGCACACTGGCGGGCAAAAATTCCGGACTCAGCCCGGTCAAGGTTGGCGCCCTCGCTCCGCCGAACATGTAGGGAGCAATGGTGAGATTGAGTTGATCGACCAGACCGCGTTCCGGCAGCAATCGAAACAATATCGGGCCGCCTTCGGACGCGACCGTCCGGACCTGGTATTGGTTGCCCAGAATTCGCAACATCTTTGCAAACTCAGCAGATGCACTCACGGCTCACGCAGATGAATCACACGCGCGTGCAACGAGCAAGCGGTGCGTCGGCCATCCTGCACGCGTCTTTCCTTGCGGAGCTAACCCCAGCTAATCGGTGGGCGGTCGTTTCACGATGAATATCGTGATGGAGTTCGCTTTCCGCTCCGACCCACGCGCGACAACACGAATCAGTGGGCGATTCGGCCTCACGACGTCCCACGCCACGACGCGGTCCGTCAGGACTGGCGCTTTTTCAAGCTGGCCGATCTTGTCGAACGGCATCTCCTTTCCAGGCCGCAGATAAGCGGCGATATAAGTGATGCGCTCTTTCTCGTCAGCTTTTACAAAAACCGAGCCGTAGTCGGTTTTCGCCAGTTGCCACGAAACCTTGTGTTCACGCTCGCTCCGCTTGGCCGCCGTGGGGTCGCCTAACGAATCAAGCTTGCTGTGTGCACTCTCGAGAGTCGAGTCCAGCTCGATCCCGAGAATCGCCGTCTGTACTTTGACTGATTGCGCCGCAGCAAGGCGCTCCTTGAACGGCGCTAGCTTGCGAGGCTTAGGCAGCGAAGGCGAAGCCGTCGGCGAAGGAGTCGACGTAGATGTTTCACCCTTGGGCCACCCAAACGCGAACAGACCAACGACAATGAGCGCCGGCAGCGACCGGAGGATCACAGCTTATTTCTGCTTACTTCACCTTTTAAACTCGGTCCCCCCGCGGGTGAAATCCTCGAGCGCCAAGTCGCTCAGCTCGAAGGTCCGGCCTCGCAGACCGCACAAGACTGAACCGGAAACAAGCCTCGGACGGCCTGCTGCCGTGAGAATGGCATTGATCTTCGTGGTCGAAACGCGAACCGTGATCTTGCGATTTGCTTGGTCGATGGAACCGAAGTCAGCATCTCCGACAATCGTATCAGTGGTGCTGCCATCAAAGTTACGCACGGTCGTGCCGTATTGATAACTAGGCACGCCGTTCGAATCGGTGCTGGCCTGGACGAAGAACTGGTCGCCATCGTCGGAAAGACCTTTCGAGTAGGCGTTGCCACTAATATTGACGATCCCCGTCTCCGGCGCGTTGGCCGCGAAATACATACGCCAAGTGGCTAGTGGCGGGATAACAGTCAGATCCGAGACCTGCATTGTCCCCATAATATTGAAAACACGGCTTATCTTCGGCGTGATGTATTTGATGGTAATAATGTCCACCGGGTTAGGCTCCGGCGCGACCGCGAGCAGGCCGCTATCCTGGTCAAAGGCGAAATCGGTCACTTGTTCTC
>JBKOWV010000182.1:0-18626 GCA_046724585.1 Verrucomicrobiota bacterium | reverse complement strand
CGCAACGTCAAGGACACCATCAAACGATCCGAGGCTGCGATCGCCGAGGCCGAGAAAATGGGCATGAAGATCACCGACGCATTCTGGACGATGGGCGCGTATGACGTGGTGGTATTGCTCGACGCGCCCGATGACGAGACCGCGACCGCTTTCGCCCTTAACCGGATATTGAATTATTTACGCACTCGGGTTTGCCGAAGGCTGGGGCACCGCCACGCAGCAGGCGGATCTTCTCCGGCTTAGGAGTTGGAATACGGCCGCGCTCATGTAGGAATTCTTTAGACGATTGGCCGGTCGGATTATACATCGGAGAAAAGGCGCTCCCGATTTCTTTGCGCATCTGTTGAATGCGTTTTCTCAGTCGCGCTTTGGTCCATTTGGGCTTCCGGGGAATATTTTTCATTTCTAGTCGTCGGTGCACACGCGGTTATTCGGCTGGGTTCAGTCCTCGCGGGCGAAGAATTTCTGAGTTCGGAGTTTCGGTGCGACTTCGTTTTTCCACTTACCCGTCACGGATGATGCAAACTCGACATCGTGCCGCTAATTAGCCCAGCGAATACCGCCGCGAGAATGATTCCAGCCAAACCGCAGTTTTCAGCTTCGAGCGCGATTAAATCGCCGATGCAGCCTTCGTCCAAGCGGCCGCCGTTATCGATTACCAAAACCTGGCCGGGTTACGCGCCATGCATTGCTTCCAGAAAAACATCGACGCTTCCAAAATGTCTGACCGGCAGCGCCGGGCCTGCGAGACGTTGAGTCGGCGTCACCGGTCGAATGCCAGGCGGACTGATGCGGAGCGGAATCTTCAAGCGCAGAGCGGCATCGGCGATGAGCGGAGTAGAAAGCTCGGCAAAAGCGCGAGATAGCGATTCCGCTTTCATGCTGCGAGCTTGCTCGCATTCGGCTGGCTTTGCAAAAGGGCAGAGGACAAGGATGAGAGAGGGAGGGAATTAGGGAGGAATTAAGAATGAAGAAGCCGCAAGGGCGGCGGTTCTTGATGTTTCAACCTGCGCCGGTATCAGCCTGATCGATGTTGGTTCGACGCAGCGGATAGTCGAGTCTCAACCGAAACTTTTTCCGCCGCGCGGAGCATAGGCCAGGCCGTTTTATCCGGCCAACGGCGGAAAAGCAACGCCTCGTATGGAGCGATAATCTTATTCGCTGGGAACCGGATGGGTGCGGTTGCACGAAGTATGAATAGGCGATCGATGCCGCCCAAAAAGGCGTTTGCCTTACGCGGCTGGGGGAAATTACAAGAAGAGCCTGAATAGATCGCGCACATCCAACGACTAAATATTATTATTATGAAAAAACTTACTAGTTTACTGATAGTCTGTTCACTGGCGCTGGCTGGCGCCGCGTTGGCCCAACAACCAGTCGAACAGGAATCACCATCAAAGAAGAAGGGAAAAACGCCGGCGACTGAAGCAAAGCCCGGGGCGAAGCCAGCCAAGCCTCAGGAGAGGCCCGCGAAGCAACCCGGAGCGATGAAGGAACGCGGCCCGACGAGTGAGCCCGGAGCTACGAAGGAGCCCGGAGCGACGACTGAGCCCGGCGCAGGAAAAGGCCGGAAGGCTCGGGCGAAGCAGGAAGCCGCGACTACTCCCGCGACGGAAACGGATGTTTCCGGTCAACCGGCTGGCGAGCCGAAGCCCGGCGCGAAGCAGCAGGCTGAGGAGCGGAAGAAAGGGAAGAAGGAGCCCGCTGCGGCGGCGAAGACATCTCCTGCTCCTCCAGCGGCGGCGGCAAGCCCAGCTCCAACAGTTCCGGCAGCCGGTCAGCAAACCGCGCGAACTAAAGGAACGGGCGCGGCGAAGAAGCCCGATCCGCAGAAAGTGCAGCAAATCAAAACGCAGCACGCTAATTTCCGCGCGCAGCCAAAGCCGCAGCAGGTTCCGGCGGTTAGCTTCAACCAGAGTTATCGGATTCAAGGGAGCGAACAGTGGCAGGGTCCGCAATACGAAGTATTCCGCTCGTATCGTCCGGAATGGCGCGATCAGGGCTGGTATCGATCGCGTTACAGCCGCGTGGAGCTGATCGGTGGCGGTTACTACTACTTTAACAACGGCTACTGGTATCCGGCATGGGGTTACGATCCTTCGGCCGCGTATTATGCCTATGATGGACCGATCTATGTGGGTCAACGTGCTGAGCCGCCGGATAAGGTGATCGCCGACGTGCAGGCCGTGCTGCAAGAGATGGGCTATTACAGGGGTGAGGTGGATGGATTGCTCGGGCCTTTGACCCGGGAGGCGCTCACCGCCTACCAGGCCGATCAGGGGCTCATGACGACGGCGGTGATCGATCAGCCGACGCTCGATTCCCTCGGAATGGGATAATAAGAAATTAGAAGGTTAGACAGGTAGATTCGAGAAGCCGCCGGGGCGCACTAATGCCTTGGCGGCTTTTCAATCTGCGTCGGCATCCGTTTGATCGATGTCGGTCCGACGCAGCAGATAGTCGAGACCGCCGACCCGGTACCATCTGTAACCATAGCCTTCCAGCATAATGCGATGTTTGCCGGATTTGTTAGCCCGACTGTGATTCTCGGCAAGAAGATTAACCAGCAGTTTGCCGTGTTCACTACTCACGCCCGGATCCACCAGAATTTCGCGCGGTTGTTCGTGAAGATTGTGTAAAAACAACACCGAATTATTGCGCCAATCATACCGAAGAGCGAGAACTGCGGGATCGCGGACTTTCAACACGGTAAAATCTCCCCATCCAATCTCGGGAACCTCTTTACGCATTCGAATGATGCGCTCGGTCCAGTTCAGCAGTGACTTAGGATCGCGCCGCTGGACGGCGGCGTTAATGTGTTGATAACCGTACGGTCCCCTATCTATCACGGGAGGGCGTGGCTTTGCGTTTTTCGTAAATCCACCGTGCGGTTCGGTCGACCATTGCATCGCAGTCCGCGCGCAAGCGCGTTCCGGCAGCGTGAGATCGTCGCCCATCCCGAGTTCATCGCCGTAACGAACCACCGGCGTTCCCGGTAATGTGAACATCAAACTGTAGGCCAGCTCGAGCCGGCGCTGATCACCCCCGAGCATCGGGGCAAGTCGGCGTCTGATCCCACGATGGTAAAGCTGCATGTGTTCCTCCGGCCCAAACGCCTCAAACACGGTTTGCCGCTGTCTCTCTTGCAGACGACCCAGGTCAAGTTCGTCGTGATTTCGCAGAAACATCCCCCACTGCGCCGTTGCCGGCCGCGGTTTAGTTGCTTTCAAAGCTTTGATCAACGGGCGCATATCGGCGGCGGCCAATGCATAGAAGAGATGTTGGTTGACCTGAAAGTTGAACATCATGTGCATGCGGTCGCCGTCTTCGCCGAAGTAATCCATGTCGGTTTCGGGCAGGACATTGGCTTCCGCCAGCACAATGCAGTCGCCCTGCCGCCATTGGAGGAATTCTCGAAACATGCGCAACATATCGAATTGCTCTTTTGGTTTTCGCACGCTTGGTCCCTTGGTCCCGATGATGAAAGGCACAGCGTCCATACGAAATCCGGAGACGCCCGATTGGATCCAAAAGCCCATGATTTTGAGTATTTCAGCCTGGACTTCGGGATTTGAGGTATTGAGGTCAGGCTGGAAATCGTAAAATCGGTGGAAGTACCACGCTTTGGCTTCACGATCGTAGCTCCACGTTGTTTTTTGCACGCCGGGAAACACCATCCCTTTATGCGCGTGCTGCGGTTTCTTCTTCGACCAGACGTACCAGTTTCGATATTTCGACTTTGGATCGGAGCGCGCCTGTTTGAACCATGGATGCTGGTCCGAAGTGTGGTTCACAACCAGATCGATCAAAACACGAATGCCGCGTTGTTTCGCGCCGTGGGTGAACTCGATGAAATCGCCGAGCGTGCCGTAGCGCGGATCGACATTGTAATAGTCGGCGACGTCGTAACCATCGTCCCGGCAAGGCGAAGTCTGAAACGGCATCAGCCAAATCGCGGTCACGCCCAGTCCATGCAGATAATCGAGGCGGCGCATCAGTCCCTGGAAATCGCCGGTCCCATCGCCATTAGCGTCCATGTAAGTACCGACCGAAAGGCAGTAGATTACGGCGTTCTTGTACCAAAGATCGTTGATCATATTTGGCTGTGAGGCGACGCAGAGGCTATTTGCAGGCTCGATTAATGAGAAGCGAGACGGAGCTGAAACTTAGCCAGTGCAAAATCCAATAGTCCCAGCTCAAGCGAAGGCCGCCGGCCCAAAAAATGACGCAAATAAATGCGCTGGCCGTTAATGAAAAGCACCAAATGCAACTGAGCCACTCTTTAGCCGAACCACGGCCGCCGGGCATCGCATTGCGAATATGTTCGAAGACGGCGAGCGGCCCACGTTCCTTCGTCATCAAATGGCTGAGCCGAAACGTGGCCAATGATCCTACGAGCAGGATGAAGACGGGTTGATAGGTCATGGTTGAGAGTTGAGACCGAAGATCGAACCCGCCATTCGTCTCGGTTCCACCTTCGCTATCCCTGGGCCATAACACCCACGATCAACACGAGGAAGCCCGTCGCCACGGCGATAGCGACTTTCGTTTCGATCGATAAGTTCATAATTTTCCCTTCAATTATGGCAGCGACTCCGTCGCCCCCCTTTTTTGATTCTTCCTTTCTGAGATCGCTTCGAATTTCAGCGCGCTTATGGATGCCAGGCGCAGAAGAAGGAAGAAGTATGAATTAAGAAGAAAGAATTAAGAATCAGGAGGGCAGAGGCGCAGCACGAAAATTTATTTCGTTTTGCGCCAGATGACGTCTTCGTTGTTACGACGATCGATCAACGCGTCGACCTTGCCAGTAGCAGAGTAACGGAAGAGAATTCTGCCTTCGACACCTTTGCGGAAAAAGAGATCGGATGTTTCGGGGAACAATTGTTCCTTTCTGTTCAGTTGCTCCTTCTTGCCTTTGCGCTCCACGAATAAGTTTTCGCCCTCGGCCATAACCAATCTCGTTTGACCAGGTGCCAGTTCGTACGTGCCGATGAAGTCGGCGAACTTTTTCGGATCGGCCTTTCCCACAGCCGGATCTTCGTAATAGCGATGGGCCTGACTGGCGACGATCTGCCATTCACCGTTGCGCCTGAGCCAGGTGTCGGTGACGTGATAGCGAGCCCTGAGATTTTGACCGAAGATGGTTTCCGTTTCGTTGAGGTCATAACTCAGGACAGCTGTGTCGCCGATGATCCGGCTCTGAGCGTTGTCGATCTTGATGCTGCCGGAATATCCCGCCGGCATCGGTGTGATGTCGGCCACGAGCTTCGCCTTCTCGAGCGTGCGCCCTTTTTCGTCGGAGAAGATGCAATCGTCCGCGAAATATTTTTTCCATGGCGCCTGATTTCCCGGAACTATTGCGTCGTAGAGCTCCTGGGTGCGACGGACAAGTTGGTCTTGGGTGATGGGTGCATCGGCAGCATAGGCGAATGTTGCGGCGAAGAGGGTGACCAGAGTGAGTTTCATAAAAAGACGATGAAGAAATGACAAAGGAACAAGACGCTTCCACCGCGCAAGTTGTTCAACATCCGTCGCTTGACGCCGCTCTTGATGGCCCTTGCGCGCTCATCCTCGTGCTCGTCCTCCTGGCTCATTCGATTCAGCGAACAGGCGGGCGCGCACACGCATTGCATCCGAAGGGGTCGATGCGGCGCAACTTCGAATAGTTATGAAGGCAAACCATGCTCAGCGATCAGTTCCATCTGCTCACAGAAACGGTCGAGTTCGCCAAGCGTGGTGTAAACGTTGGGCGTGATCCGGATGCCTTGAAATTCTTCGTGGACGATCGGCACGGTGAAGATGTGGTGTTTGTCGAAGAGATATTTCACCACCGCCTCGGGATTGCTGCCGTCGATGTGCACATTGGCGATGGCGCACGATTGATTTGGATCGAACGAAGTGTTGAACCGAATTTTGGGCACGTCTTTGAGCCGGTTCATCCAGTAACGGGACAAGTAACGTAACCGCGCTTCCTTGCGTTTGCCGCCGATGCCGTTGTGAAAGAGGAGCGCTTCGCCGATAGCGAGCTTCGGGGCGGCCGAGTGGGTGCCGATCTCTTCGAATTTGCGGATGTCCCATGTTTGCTTGGCTTCCGCGGCCATCAGCGGCCAGAGTTTGTCGATCTTATCGCGTTTAACGTAAAGCATGCCGGTGCCTTTCGGCGCGTACAACCACTTGTGCAGACTGGTGCCGAAGTAATCGCAACCGAGATCCCGCTGTTTGAAATAAAACTGGGCAAAGGAATGGGCGCCGTCGACGATGGTCTCAATGCCGCGCCTACGCGCAAGGTCGCAGACTGCTTTCACCGGAGTAATTTGGCCGGTGATGTTGATCATGTGGGAGATGAGGATGAGGCGAGTGCGGTCGGTGATTCCTTTTTCAAACGCGGCCGTGATCTCGTTGAGGTTCTTGGGCGGAATCGGAATCTGAATGAGCTTGAGCTTCAGGCCTTCGCGTTTCTCCCGTTGACGCATGGTGGTGAGCATGCGCGGGTAATCCTGGGTGGTGGCGAGAATTTCCTCGCCGGGCTTGAAGTCCATGCCCATGAGCAGAATCTCGAGCGACTCGGAAGCGTTGCGCGTGATCGCGATCTCTTCGCGATCGCAGCCGAACAGTTCGGCCAGGCCGGTGCGAATAGTTTCGCATTGCGGCTCGAGGATTTGCCACATTGTGTAAGCGGTGGCGTCTTCCTGTTGCCAAATGTAACGCACGAGCGCTTCGGTCACGATGCGCGGGCTGGGCGAAACGCCGCCGTTGTTCAGGTTGATGATGCCGCGCGTGACGCTGAAAGAGTTTTGGATCGTGGCCCAATAGTCCTCGTCCATTGCCGCTTCTTCCGGCGTGAGATGGGCGACGTTCTTTGTCGCTCCTTGGACATTTCTTAATAACGACCCGACAGTTGCCGATGAAAGCGCAGCCAGACCGAGACTTTTGCCGGCGAAGGAAAGAAAATCGCGTCGCGTGCGCACGTTCTCCATCTTCGCGGATTCGCTACGGCGTGACAAGAATTGGGATTGCGGATTGCGGAGAAACTAATCAGGAAGGCAGGAAAATAACGATCAAGCTGTTGCTTCATCTGCCTAACCGTTGCCCAGGCCGGCCCGGTTATTTCAAGGCACGATCGAGAATCCTGCCACGCAGGGCACTGACCTGCGCAACGTCGACAAAGTGTTGATCGAATGTGTGATCAGTTCCAGAGTGTGATCAAGGCACACCTGCGCGATGAGCAATTGTGCTAGTGCCAAAGGGCTATTCAGGAAAGCAGGAACGCAGGAGGTTGAGGGAGAAAGCAGGGATGGTCTGACCCAGTCTCAAAATCACAATTTGTGACCTTGAAGCCTAAAGTGCTTCGGCCTGTTGTTGAGAGAATAGTATGGGAATGACACAAGGGGAACACGCGCGACTTGAGTCGCTCGATACTGTTTTGCGATCTGAGAAGGTCCGCGAACAAATTCGAGCGGTTATCGGACGCGCTGGCGCCGAGCTGGGTCGAAAGAAAGAGGCGCTAATGACGTGGGAACCGATTCCGTTAAGCGTTTTCGGTCGCGCGTTACCGCCGGAGATCCGATCTGCCTGGGTTTTTGTGCTTCGCGCGGGCGCGGACACTGGTGCGGAACGACATCCAAATAGTCATCAGCGCATGATGTCGTTCGGAGGGAGCGGCGATATGCAAACCGGAGAGCCGGGACGATGGCAATCGAATGCTTTGGTCAGCGATCCGGAGGTGCCGCTGGAACGGCGCTGGATTTCCATCCCTCTGAATGTCTGGCATCGGCCGGTGGTCGGTGCAAATGCGGATTGGGCGGTCGTTTCGTTTCACACTGTTGTACCCGACGAATTGATTGAAGAGAGGCCCGACAGCACCAGCAAAGATGGAACGTAGCAGATGAAGTATTTGGAGCAGGAATGACACTCATCCGATGTGACATGGAGAGAACGCCAGGGTGATCGGTCATCAGAAGTCGGATGTCAGCCGCCTTCGGTCGCCCTGACGACCTGCCGGCAAGCCGGGCACCACGGCATGGCAAGCAGAGCAGGTTGCGGAAGTCGGCAAACTATCGGAATGACGGCTATGAAGCAATTACTCGTCGTGGTTCTGATAGTCCTCGCAATGTTGAGCCCGGTTTGGGCTAACCTGGGCGACCGCGGCGAAAGAATTGACGATGCGTATGGCAACGTGGTCGAGCGACATTTACTCGACGATGGAAGGGTCAGCATCCTTTACCATAGAGACCAAGGTCGATATCTTTACTTCGTAATTTTCGCCAATGACCGGAGCGTCTTGGAAGGATATTCGCGTGCCAACGGGACCGATCTTTCTGAAAAAGAGATCGCGAGATTCCTGGAGGCGAATGCCGCCGGCGCGACGTGGATACCGGTCGGTACGTCGAGGGAACGTCGGTTCAGACGCAGCGATGGCCGGGCTGAGGCAACGTATGCGATCACGGATGGCTGGCCGACATTGACAGTGCGGACGCTTGATACCAAGCGATAGCGCAGGCGCGGCCAGCGCGGTTTCAGTGATTCGCGATCCGTGAGCAGAGAAACGCGGACGTTTCAGTTATCGGGTATCAGTTCTTAGAGGTCGGAGAACTTCAAGATACCAAATTGGTACGTTAAAGCTTCAGGGTGCGGGATCGCGCTGTCGCAACACCAGTGCGGCCACCCGCCTTCGCCAATTTCGCCTTCGTGAAAGGCTACGGCGTGGCAGGCACCGAACTCTTTCTAAACACTAAAGCCGCAACCAACCCGACACAGAGAAATCCAATCACCTGGATAAACATGTAGCTGGCGGTGTAAACACGGGGAAAGCCATACCAGTTCCAATAGGAAACGTTGGTCGCGATAGCGGCGAGAATTCCGGTGAGAAAGACAAAGCCGACTCGGCCGGCGAAACTCACGATCGTTGTCTGGGCGAGGAGGAACACGACCAGGATCGCTTCAACCAGTTCGGTGGCGAATTCGATTCCGAGCCATTTACCAAATGTGAACGGGCGCCCGGGCGCATGATACATGAGAATACCTGAAGGATTCGCCGCCATTTTTTCGGCCATGTGTTTCATCGCTTCGTTTTTTTCCTGGCGGGTTGCGTTCTTGCCGACGCCGGGACCGGGAAAAATATAAAGACCGGTCTGTTCGCCGATGTTGCTTTGCATCGCGCCGAGGACAGCTGATTCATTTGGAATTTCGCCAATGCCTGCTTCGCCGAGCGGCAGGAACATGTGCGCGATTGAGGTCCAAATAAACATCGCGATACCACCAAGGACACCGGGGAAAACGATCTTCATAATTAAGAAAGATGAAGCATGAGGAACAACGTATGAAGAAAAAAATTCGAGATAATTCTTACGCAAACGGCGACGGCGTAAGTCGCCGGGAATTTATTGGAACGACGCTCGCCGGTGGCGCGGCGCTTTTTGCCGGCGGCCTGACTGCTCTTACCCCAAGATCGACATCAGCGGTAACGGAAAGCTGGATCGAGGCGACCATTCCCGAGCTCCAGGCCTTGATGAATTCCGGTGCGCTCACGAGCGAACAATTGACGAGTAATTATCTCAATCAGATCGCGACCCTTAATCCTCTGCTTCATGCGGTGATCGAGACTAATCCTGACGCATTGGCGATCGCTACGGAACGGGATGCCGAGCGTGATTCCGGGAATCTGCGTGGACCACTCCATGGCATTCCGGTGCTGGTGAAGGACAACCTGGCGACCGCTGACACAATGCAGACGACAGCCGGTTCGCTTGCGCTGGTGGGCAGCACGGTTCCGGCGGACTCCGTAGTGGTGGATCGTTTGCGTGCGGCTGGCGCGGTGATTCTCGGGAAAGCGAATCTTTCTGAATGGGCGAATTTCCGCGGCAACGCGCCGTTCAACGGCTGGAGCGCACGGGGCGGGACTCTGGATGGCGGCGAACCAGCGAAAGGTTTCACGCGCGATCCATATCTGCTCAGCTTCGATCCGTGCGGTTCGAGCTCCGGTTCGGGGGCAGCGCCCGCGGCGAACCTTTGTGCGACCGCCGTCGGGACGGAAACGGATGGTTCTGTTGTCTGCCCTTCCGGCAACAATCTGGTCTTTGGTCTCAAGCCGACGGTGGGATTGGTTTCTCAGGACGGAATCATTCCGATCGCGCACAGTCAGGACACCGCTGGTCCGATGTGCCGCAGCGTCACCGACGTGGCGATAATGCTCGGCGTGATGCAATCGCCGTTTGGTCCCGTGATCGGGCAATCGGTGCCGAGCGATTACACGCAATTCCTGAATCTTGGATCGTTGCAGGGCGCGCGCATTGGGATCGACAGCCGCTATTTCTCATTTGCCTACGGCGGTGAAAACGATCTGGTTAAAGTGGCGAAGAAAGGGCTGGACGCGATGCAGAGTCTCGGAGCCAAGCTCGTTCCCACTGATACGGGCAATCCGTTCCAGCAGAATTTCAAGTTCTACAACGATGAATTCACGGTGTTGCTCTACGAGTTCAAGGTGCAGATTGCGCAATATCTCGCGGGTCTCAGCAACACGTCGATGCATACGCTGGCGGATTTGATCGCATTTAATATCGCGCATTGCCCCGAGGAAATGAAGTACTTCGGCCAGGAAGTGTTCGAGCTCGCGCAGCAGACCAGCGGGAATCTAAATGATCCGGCGTATCTGAGTGCGAGAGCGGACAATTTAATGTTTGCGAGAACAAATGGGATCGACGCTGCGCTGGAAAAGGACAATCTCGATGCGATTGTCGCGCCCACTTACAGTTTCGCCTCGGCCCTGCCGGCGGTGGCAGGGTATCCGAACCTGTCGATTCCGGTCGGTCTCACACCGCAAGGCAAGCCCGCGGGGCTCTGGATGTACAGCGGATTCCTGCAAGAACCAACGCTTCTCGCTTTGGCGTATGATCTCGAGCAAGCGATCAAACCGCGGACGCAACCTCAATTTCTGGGTTCAGTGCCACCGGAGCCGCCAGATGCCGGCATCTGCGCGACGCTAACGACCGCAGTGGCGCCGAAGCTCGTCAATGGTAAGGCGCAAATCTCGCGTCACCTCGGCACGGGCAAGCCGTTCATCCCCTGACCGGCTTCGCGCGTAAGATCGAAAGCATAGTGCCGCGGCAGTTTGAACTACCGCAGTGGCACGCGAATTCCCGCTTTGATTCTTCGGTGATCGGCTCGTCGATTTCCATCGCGTAATCGTAAAACAATTCCTCGCCAAGTTCGATGTCGCGTGTCGCGTAGATGAAAATGCGATCCTGTTCCTCGATCGCTTCGCAGTTTGGGTCGCAGCAATGGTTGATCCAGCGCGCGTCGTTGCCGCCGATCTCCGCATTGATCACTGCGCCGCTTTCGAGGCCGAAATTAAATGTGTGGGGATTGTTCTCGTCGTCGGGAGCATCCTCCCAGGAGACGCGTTGGCCGGCGTACTCGATAATGCGAGCGCCCCTGGGGATGAACTGTGTGGCGTAAACGCCGCGGCCATGGACGCCAGACTCGCGAACTTCAATCCGTTGGGCTGGCTTTCGATGCTTAGTTTTTTTAGGCACAGCAACTCAAATTCATCAGGTGGAAAACCGAGCACGCACTTCCGCCGATACGCGAGTCGGCCGCCCGGTCCTCGCATCGACGGGGCACCAGAGCGTGCGAGCTTGCGATAAGAGCTGGCGATCGCTCTGGCGCCGGATTTCGGTGAAACGTTCGAACGTGAGCCGGGTGGCTTTGCCGACCCACGTGCGAAGCACGATTTCATCATCGAGGTTGGCCGGCGTTTGGTAGTCAATCTCGTGGCGCAATACAACCCACCCGATCGCCGCCTGAGCTTCGGAGCTGGCACGCGCTCGCCAATGCGCGGTGGCGACATCCTGTATCCATCGCAGGTAAACGGTGTTGTTCACGTGATCTTGCTCGTCGATATCGCCCGGCAGAACCGCAACTGTCATTTCGAAAGCGGAGGACATCACAAATGAGAAGCCAGAAGTCGCAGGTCTGAAGTCGGAACCCGGCAATGGGAAATCAGGTTATGTGGAACCGTTTCATTAGTTGCTCGCGCATTTCGGTTGCGAGCTTCGGATTAAGACGGCTGAGCACTTTTTCGCGGCGCTCCGGATCCATAGCCGCGAGTTCGCGCACCAGTTTGTCGCGCGTTTTCATTTTCGCATAACGGCTCCAGCCGACGGCCAGAGCGAGCAGCGCAGAAATTATCCAAACGGTAATCTCAGTTCGTGTAAACATCGGGACCAGAAATGGAGGGTAGAACCTCTAAATTAGAGATTAAAAGTTAGAAGATGGAAGTCGGAAATGGGAGGCCGGTGATTGACGCCACTGGTCCAAGAGGAAAATCCTTACAAACGTAGCGTGCTTTTGCATAGGATGTCCGGTAGATGAACGGACGCCACGACCCGCCTTCACCGAGCCATTTTCACAGGAGTTACGCGGAGCCGTGGGCTTCGGCGCGGGAGGCAGAGATTGCGTCAGCCGTGCCCGCCGACTTGGATTCGTTGCCCCGGCTCCGCGGATTTCGGTTGCGCGGCATGGAGATGACGCGGCTGGAGACCTTTATCGACGCAGCCTTCGCCTTCGCGATTTCGATGCTGGTGATCGCCGCGCAGCAGATTCCAGACAACGTCCAGGCGCTCCTGGCCGCATTCAAAAATGTGCCGACCTTTGTCTGCAGCATCGCGGTGCTGGGTATCTTTTGGCGGGGCCATTGGTTATGGAGCCGGCGTTATGGCCTGGAAGACGGCGGCTCGATTCTGATCAGCTGGGCGATGATCGTTACGACCCTGATCTTTATCTATCCGTTGAAGGCGATCTTCGGGGCGATGTGGTTCCTGCTGAGCCACGGTCAGATCGGCCAACGGCTCTCGCTGCACACGACCGAGGCGCAGGCGCGAGCGATCTTTGCCATTTACGCGCTCGGGTTGATTGCCATTTCGGCTGAGATCCTGCTGCTGTACTTGCGGGCCTGGCAATTGCGTGAGCCCTTGCGATTGAATGCACGGGAAAGATCGACAACGCGCGGGGAGCTGACGGGCTGGAGCATTCCGGTCAGCGTCGGGATCGTGTCGCTAATTTTGGCGCTGACTTTGCCGGCCGAGCAGATCCAATGGAGCGGCTGGATCTATTTCTCGATGGTCATTCTTGTGCCGCTGCACTCTGCCTACCGCAGGCGGAGGATGGAAGGCGGAGAGAAGTAAGAAGGAGGAAGGAGGAAGAAGGAGTTCAGACAGCGAAACTTTCACCGCAGGAACAGTGGGCGACGGCGTTCGGGTTCGTGACTTTGAAGCCGCCTTTCTGTAAATCTTCGCTGAAATCAAGGACTGAGCCGCTCACGAATAGAGCGCTCTTTGGATCGACAACAAGGCGCACGTTGGACGTCGGCACGAGGATATCGCGCTCTTTAGGGCCGTCGACCAAATCCATGACGTATTGCAGGCCGGAGCAGCCGCCGCCGACTACGGCCAGGCGTAACGCGCCATTTGGCTTGCCCTTTTCCTCCAGCAGCGACTCCAATTTGCGTGCCGCCTTCTCGGTCACGCTGACCAGGCGTTCATTGCCGATCTTGTAATTGATTGTTGGGGATTCAGTGGTCATTCAAAAATGATAATCAGGAATGGTTTTGATGTTTCAATCTCGCGCCTCTGCATGGAGCAGTTGGGCGACTTCGTTTTGCACGCTTTCCAATTCGTCGAGGCGCAATCGTGGGTCCGGCACGATGAAAACATCGCCAGTTTCGCCGTGCTCGTAAATCAAAACACGCCGGCTTGCATTTTCCTCGGTCTTTATCTGTTTCAGTACCCGCTTGCGCTCAAGCATGGCAGCTAGGACGTAGCACGCATTCGCCGGAGGATTGTCCGATGCAATCAAACGGCGGAAGAGCTGCTCGGCATTTTCTTTTGCCAGGGGTTCTGCCGGCGGCGCCGGTAGGGGCTCATACCGCGATTTCCAAAAGGAAAAGGGTTGAATGTTCTCGTTCCGATTGCGCCACGCTTCTTCGCTCAAATCCTCGCGTCGATAACCGTCCGCGTCGTGAAAAAGCAGGGTGTAAAAATATTGTCCGGGTGCGAACGGGCGATGGGTCACGGCGCAGGCATCCGCCCGATGCTTGATCGCCCATTCTTCTGGCAGCGGATTCATTGCGCAACTATACGTCGCGCGGTGAAAAGATGAAAGCCGGGCGCTTCGCGGTTGGAAGCGCGAAGGTAGAACAGATACAGGCCAATGGCGGTGAAAAGGAGGTTCGGCGTCCAGGCCGCGACCCACGGTGCGACGCGATCGCCTTCGCCGAGCGCCAGAAAAAGTTGGACCAGAAAGTTCATCGAGAAAACGAGAACTACCGCAGCCGCAACACTAGATAGCACCCCGCGGCGGGAGTACCCAATTCCGAGCGGGGCCGCGATACAAACGACTACCAGGCACGTCCACGGCAGGGCGAGACGATATTGGAGATGAGTGCGGAACGGCGCAAGCAGCGTAGCGGGAAAATCCGAATTGAAATGCAGATACTCCCGTAGCTCGGGCAAGCTTAGGAATTCTGCGCGCACGTTTGCGCTGCCCAGCCGGAAAGGAGTCTCGCTCCAATGCTCGACCTTCAGCGAAGGATAAATCTGTTCGTCGACGATATTTCCCGCATGATCGTAATGAACTACTTTCGCATTCTGCAGATCCCAGGTTTTTGTTTCGGGACGGTAGAAAGCCCGCGTTGCAACGTAACTCGTAACGATGTTGTCGTTCGCATCCTGTTGGAGCACCTGCACGTTGTTGAACGCGTTGCCGCCCAGGCGAAAATTCTGAATGAACCACGTGCGCGCGTCGGTTCGATTCCGAAAGATTTGTCCCTCAATGGAGGCTTCCGGACGGCCGCGGGCTTGTGAGAGGAGTGCTTTGCGCGCCAGTTCCGCGTGCGGCGCAAGTGAGTAGTTTAGTGCCATGCTCACTCCCACGGTGAGCAGCCCGATGCCTATCAATGGAAAGAGAACGCGCGGTAGACTTACACCCGCGGTCAGCATCGATACGATCTCGTTCGCCCGCGACATTCGACCCAGGGTAAAAAGGAGCGCGAGCAAGAGAGAAACCGGCAGGAGAATGATGAAAATCTGTGGGATCTGGGTGGCGTAATACTGGGCGACGAGACCAAGCCCGATGTGTTCCTCGATAAAGCTCGAAATGTTGTCGCTGATATCGAAGATGAGCCAGATCGAGATAAAACCAGCGATGCAGTAGAAATAAACCTGCAAAAAATTGCGAACGACGTAGCGATCGAGGAGTCTCACGAGATTTTCGAATTTCGATTTGGGATTTGCGAATTACAATAGCATTTCCGCAAAGGCTCACGGTTAAGGCCGGCCTAATTTTCAAAATGATCGCGCTAAAAGATTCTCTCGGCACCGAATTTGTCGAACGCATTCGCGCATTTTTTTCCGAGAGCGGGCAACTTTCCAAGGCGAAGAATTTCGAGTTCCGCCTGCAACAGCAGGAAATGGCGGCGGCGGTGGCGAAAGCGCTGGAAGAAGAGCGCCATCTTGTAGTCGAAGCGGGCACGGGCGTGGGCAAGTCGCTGGCCTATCTCACCCCGGCAATTTTGTTTGCGCTCGACCAGCACAAAAGAGCAATCGTCTCGACTCACACAATTAATCTTCAAGAACAGCTTCTTTACAAAGATATCCCGATCTTAAAGAAGATTTTGCCGGTGGAGTTCGAAGCTGCGCTCATGAAAGGGCGGCAAAATTATCTTTGCCCTCGGCGATTGGAACGCGCCCTTCAGCAGCAAAACGAGCTGTTCACCGGGCCGGAGCAGAATGAGCTGACGCGACTCGCGCAGTGGGCGCGCACAACCCGCGACGGCTCGCTCAGTGATTTGTCGGTCGAGCCCGATCCAAAAGTTTGGGTGCAGGTCTGCAGCGAACCGCACATCTGCACAGGAAAAACGTGCGGGCAGGGGCCGGGCTGCTTTTATCAGCAAGCCCGCAAACGCCTTCTCTCGTCGGACGTGATCGTGATCAATCACACGTTGCTCTTCATGCTTCTGGGAACGCCAGACCAACAGGGAGAACGCGAAAGCGGCTATCTTTTTCCAAATGACTTTATCATTTTCGATGAGGCCCACACGATCGAGCAAGTCGCCTCCCGCCAGATCGGCATCGGCATCTCGCAATACGGGCTAAGAGCAACAATCCAGCGGCTCTACAACGCCCGCACGCGCAAGGGACTCTTCACGGTGATGCGCGACGCACCCGGCGTGCGATTGGCGGCGGACCTTGTCGATGAAGTGGACAAATTTTTTGCCGCAGTCGAATCATCGTGCGATTTTCGAAAGGGCCGCGAATTTCGTGTCCGCGCGCCGGAGCTTGTTCCCGACACGATTACCGGACACCTGACCGGGTTGCAGGCGCGTGTCGCGGAAGTTGCCAAACGCGCCGACGACGAATTTCTGAAAGCCGAATTGCAGGAGCTTGGGCGGCGCATTCGCGATGCGCGCGAGGGCATTGCGATCTTTCTCGAGCAAAGCGCTCGCGAACATGTTTACTGGGTCGAGCGTACCGGCAAGACAGCGCAATTCCTCTCACTAAATGCGGCGCCAATCGACATCGCGCCGGTGTTGCGCCGGATGATTTTTCGCGAGGATTGCTCCTGTGTGATGACAAGCGCGACGCTCTCAGTTGGCCGTCCGGATCTCGCATATTTCCGGCGGCGCATCGGGGCAGACGAAGTCGAACCTTTGTTACTTGGGGGGCCGTTCGATTTTCGCAGCCAGATGACGATATTCGTTGTCCAGAAAATGCCCGACCCACGGGACGCGAGCTACGAGAAGGCGCTCGAGCATTGGATCGCGCATTTTATCGAAGAAACAGACGGGCGCGCCTTTGTTCTTTTTACGAATTATCGTGGCATGCAGGCGGTCGCCGATCAAATGAGAGAATTTTTTTTGCGAAAGAAATTCAATCTTCTGGTGCAAGGCGGCGGCGCTCCACGTGGCCGTTTACTTGAGCAATTCAAGGCGACACCGCGCAGCGTCCTCTTTGGCACGGACAGCTTCTGGATGGGTGTGGACGTTCCGGGCGAGGCGCTGTCCAATGTGATCATCACCCGGCTGCCTTTTGCGGTGCCGGACCATCCGCTGATCGAGGCGAAACTGGAGCTCATCGAGGAGCGCGGCGGGGATCCGTTCACCGAATATTCGTTACCGGAAGCGATTCTAAAACTTCGCCAAGGCGTCGGTCGCTTGATCCGAACGAAAAGCGATCGTGGCATAATCGTCATTCTGGATAACCGAATCGTAACCAAGCCGTACGGGCGGGCGTTTTTGCAGGCATTACCGAAATGCCCGGTGAAGATTATTTAATATGTTCACTTGAACATTAAACTCAGTTGAGTTTAATTTGAGCGCATGAAGCGCTCCGGAGAGTCGAATTCCGCGGCAGCAAAGGATCGAGAAGCCAGGATTCAGCAGATATTAGCAATCCTGCACAAGTGGGGGATCCATACTCTCGGCCAGTTCGCTGCCCTGGATAAAGAACAGCTCGCCGCGCGACTCGGTCCCGAAGCGGTGCGAATGTGGGAACGCGCGAAGGGCCAGTCTAATCGGCTGCTCAAACTGGTCCAACCGCCTGAGTCATTCGAGGAGAGCTTCGAATTTGAAAACGAAATTGAAACAGCCGAGCCGCTGCTCTTTATGCTGCGCCGTTTTTTGGAGCAGCTTTCCTTGCGATTGAGCGCAATCTATCTCGTCGCAAAAGAACTGACGCTGCGAATTACTTTCGCGAATCCGCCACGGAACGGATCTGGTGCGGCGGACAAACAGCAGTACGAACGCGTTTTCAAAATTCCGCATCCGACCAACGAGCTCGAGCTTCTCTTCCGCATGCTCCATACCCATCTGGAGAATTTTAAGTCGGAGCATCCGATCACTGCTGTCTCGTTGGAGGCGCAGCCAACCAAACCTCCAAAACAGCAATTCGGATTATTTGAAACCACATTGCGCAATCCGCATCAATTATCGGAAACCCTCGCGCGTTTGATTGCTCTGCTGGGGGCCGATCGTGTCGGTACGCCTGTCTTGGAAGAAACGCATAGGCCCGGCGCATTTCGGATGGAGCCGTTTAGTAGCACAGGCTTCCAGCCTGTGGGGCAAGCAGGCGTCCGCGCCTGCAATAGAAACGGCAGGCTCGCCGCAGCGAGTCCGTCCTGTGGCGGACAAGATGCCCGCCTGCCTCACAGCCATGATGGCTGTGCTCCGTTATCCCCAGGGCTGCGCCGATTTCGACCCGCCGTATCTGCATCCGTTTTTAGTTCCGAAGATCGACATCTTCAGAGCAAGACAATTAGCGGCAAAGTCATCGATCAGCGCGGCCCATATTTGATTTCGGGAAACTGGTGGGACGAAACGGCATGGAGTCGCGCCGAATGGGATCTGCAGTTGGAGAACAACGTTTTGGTGTGCTGTCACCAGAGCGATGGCAACTGGGAGATAGATGGGATTTATGATTAGCAAATCCGATCCTGTGAATTCCCTCACCGCCGTGCTACGCACGTGCGCCTCTCCCTGAGGGAGAGGGCAGGGTGAGGGCGAACATTTTTTGCGAGCAATGCCCTATATCGAGTTGCATGCGTCCAGCGCTGTCTCTTATACACATCTGACGCTG
>JBKOWV010000192.1:0-7423 GCA_046724585.1 Verrucomicrobiota bacterium | reverse complement strand
CCGACGATCACGCAGCGGCCGTGGCGGTGTTTCGCGCCGAGGACCGCACCGCGCTGCCGGTGACCGACTCCGCACGCGTGCTGCTCGGCATCGTGACGATCGACGACATGCTCGACGTCGCCGAAGCAGAAGCGACCGAGGACATCCAAAAGTTCGGCGGCATGGCGGCTCTGGAAGAGCCATATATGCGCATTCCGCTCTGGCGAATGGTGCGCAAACGCGCCGGCTGGCTCGTGGTTTTGTTCCTGGGCGAAACGTTGACTGCAACGGCAATGGCCAATTATCAGCAAGAGCTGGCGAAGGCGCTTGTGCTCGCGCTGTTCCTGCCGCTGATCATTTCGAGCGGCGGCAACTCCGGCTCGCAAGCTTCGACATTAATGATTCGCGCCATGGCGCTGGGCGAAGTGACCCTTCGCGATTGGTGGCGGGTGATGAGCCGCGAAGTGCAGGCCGGGCTTTCATTGGGTCTCATCCTGGGAGCAATCGGCATGATACGCGTCGGCGGATGGGCGATTGTCGGCGAGCAATACCTTCATCGACAGCCGTACGGCCCGCATTGGCCCCTCGTCGCGCTCACGGTCGGCATCGCGCTCGTCGGCGTCGTGCTGTGGGGGACACTTTCCGGCTCCATGCTTCCCTTCATCCTTCGCAGAGTCGGCGCCGACCCTGCAGCGTCTTCTGCTCCATTCGTCGCTACCCTCGTCGATGTAACGGGGTTAATCATTTATTTCAGCATCGCGCTGGTCATCATGCGCGGCGCCATGCTTTAGCTGCGATCGGCGATCGCCCAGCTTGGAAAGAAGAATAGACTCGCGAGCGGGCCTGAAGGCATGCAAATATTCGAGGGAATGATTCGCTCGTTTGCGTTTACAACTCAGGGCCGCTTGCACACGAAGGACCTTGACGTGTTTTTGATGCCGACCTTGCTGGCCGACACCAATCTGTTTCTTTGGGTGGACCTGGAAAAACCGACGCCAGAGGAGACGCAGATGGTGCTGGAGCAGATTTTTCATTTTCATCCGCTTTCGATCGAGGACTGCGTGGCCGTAAGTGCATCCCCGAAGGTCGAGGAATATACGCCCAAGGAAGACGACCGATTTGCGCCGTATCTCTTCATGGTGATTCATGCAGTGGATTACAGCCGCAAAGACGGAGTGTTTGGCACGAGCGAACTGAATTTTTTTTTGGGGAAGAACTTTCTGGTGACGTATCACGAACTGCCATTAAGGAGTGTGCAATTAACGGAAGAGCGTTGTTTAAGAGGCACTGGACACATTGCGCGAGCGCCGGATCGGGTCGCGCATACGCTCCTTGACTGGATCGTAGATAATTATAAGCCGGCCTTGGACGAACTCTCGCTGGAGATTGCCCAATTGGAAGATGAGGTCGTGCAAACTCCCACGAAGGGAACACTAAACCGACTGCTGCAAATTAAAAAAGAGGTGCTGCACTTGCGGCACATCGTCAGTCCGCAACGGGAGGTCCTGGCCCGATTTGCGCACGGCGAGTTTAAGCTCATCCGGCCGCATTTGGTGCCGTACTATCGAGATGTCTACGACGGGCTGTTCCACATTTCCGACCTCGCGCAACGCTATACCGATTCGCTTACGGCCATTTTGCAGGTCTATCTCAATATGTCGTCCAATCAGACAGGCGAGGTGATCAAGTTGCTCACCCTCATTACCGTCATCACTACTCCGGTAATGATTATCGGCACCTGGTACGGCATGAATTTTGAGGGGATACACGAATTTAGCTGGAGGTACGGATATCTAATGGCCGTCGCAATTACCCTTGCCGCCACTGGGATAACGATATGGTGGTTTAAAAAGAGGGGGTGGTTCGGATAATTTGTGGCTTACGATTTATGGAGTTGCGCACGCATCGTGTGCGCAGAAGATGGCGGCCAAGATCGCCGACCGGCCAATGTGGGAACGGCGTTGGCGCCGCGATCAACACAACGTCGGTATCCTAAGGCCCCTCCCACATTAATCAGGCCTTAATCGCGACCCACTCGTTCCGCGCGCGCGAATCGGCGACGGCTTGCACGACGCGCATGTAGCGAACGCCTTCGTCGAAATTTGGGTGCGGCCGAACGCGACCCTTCGATTTCACAGCCGCCAAGAAATCTTCTTCTACGCGCCATTCGCCTTCCAACTCCGGCGGAAGATCGACAACGTGCAGGGCGCGATCGCCGAGTTTGCCCACCTCCACCACGTCGGAATCGAAATCGTACGTAAGCGTTCCGGCGCTGCCGTAAATTTCCAACCGGTCCCCCGGTGCCATCGCATCGACACCGCTGAATTCGAGCACGCCTTCGGCGCCGTTGGCGAACGCACAAAGAACAGTAAGCAAATCAGGAATGATCACCTCGTAGCCCTGGCGTACCGGATGCACCATTTTGCCGCGCGCGAAGACGCCACTGATGTCCCCAAGCCAGCGTTGCAACACTTCAACGTAAATCCCAAGCGTAAGCACGTTCAATCCGCTGAGCTCGATTCTCTGCCGCCAATGCGGCGGGACATCGGGATCCAGATAATTGCCGGTGAAACTTTGCAGTCGGACGTGATGTGGACGGCCGATGTAATTTTCAGCGAGAAGCTTCTTTACCAGCAAATCAGCGCGCATCCCGAATGGCGGCGGACAAAGCATTGTGACCAGCTCGGGATAACGCTTCGATGCCGCGAGCATCTCCTCGGCTTCGGCCAAATCCATCGCCATCCGCGCCTGACAAAAGACGTGTTTGCCCGCCTCAAGCGCCGAGATCGTTACGGCCGAATGCAGGTAGGGCGGCGTGCCGATCCAGATTATGTCGAGCTCCGGCAATGCGAGAACCTCGGCCCAGTTCCGCATCGGAGTGGCGTGCGGGACATTTTCCTGACAAAATTTCTCGGAGCTTTCGTAGGTCGAATTCGAGACGGCAACAATTTCGACTTCGGGATGTTTCTTGAGGGCCGGCAAATGCCGGGCGCGAACGATGCTGCCCGCTCCGACAATTCCGATCCGCAGTTTGTGATTATTTTTGTGCGTCATGCCTCAAATCCGATGGGTGTCGATCTTGCGAAACGGCTGCCTCTTCCGCGAGATACGTTTGACCATTCCGCGCGTTGCGCGTTCAACTCAATGACGGATAGGAATAAAACATGAAAACAATGACGAAGCACTGGCCTTCGCTCGGCTATGGCGAGGCAGGCGAATCGCGAATTCCGTGATTTGTTACACCGTTACGGCGGATCTATGATTTAACGCGGCGAAGCCGTTCGACATTCCGGGCTTCGTCATTGATTCCGTCATTTCGTCATCCGGATTTCGTCATTTCATCAACATTCACTTGACCGGCGAATCTGCGCGCGCCAGCTTACGCGCTGTTTTTGAGGTTACATCATGTCACGAATTTGCGGCATCACAGGATCGAGAGCGGCGCGCGGTAGCGTCATTCACCGGCGGGGTATGGCCAAGAAAAAGGGCGGGGTCGGCCGGCACGTGACGAAAAATGTGCCGCGCGTTTTCGGGCCAAACTTGCATGAGCACCGCATCTGGGTGCCGGAGTTGAAGAAGTTCGTGCGCATTCGCGTGACTGCGCGCGGTCTTAAAACGATCGATAAAAACGGCGCTTATCGGGCTTTGAAAAAAGCCGGCATCATCTAGCTCCGGACGAGAGCCACCTGATTGTCGATCGAACGCTTGTCGATGGAATTCACGCTTCTCAAATCGAAAATCCATCGCGCTGCCGTGACGGGCGCGAGTGTGGATTACGAAGGGAGTCTGACGATTTCATCCGATCTGGCTGAATTAGTTGGGTTGCTAGAATATGAAAAAATCCTCGTCGGGAATCTGACTAACGGCGAACGCTTTGAAACCTACGCGATTTACGGGGAGCCCCAGCGCGGCATTATTGAACTAAACGGCGCCACCGCCCATCTCGGCAAAATTGGCGACCGCATCACGATCATGCGTTTCGCGCGTTACACGCCCGAAGAAGCGGCGGTTCATCACCCGCGCATTGTTGTATTGGATGAAAAGAACAAGATCCTCCGCTATGAGGAAGGCGATTCCCGGCCCTCGTTCAAGGTCGTTGGCGAGTGATATCTAGCGCGGCGCAGAGCAGATTTTGATGAGGGAGCGTGGGCAGATTTTAGCTGCCACCGATTTCAAGCTGGCTCGGTTCTGGAAGTTCGCTCACCGCCGCGAGCGCCCGTTCCATTGGCTTGCCAGCTGACCCAGCCGACAAGCTCGGAGCAGGCTCCACCGCCGCTACAACTTCCCGTGGCTTTGCTTTCCCGCGCGGCAAATCGAGTGAACCATCGTTGAATTCGATCAGGTAGCCTTCGTTGATCAACCAGCGCAGGTCGGAAGCAAGGGCGAGCTTGCGCGATTCCATCTCTTCGCTTGGAACATCAGCAATCAGTTTTTCAAAAAGTTCTTTGCGACTTGTCGCCGGCGCTGCTGCCAGGATTTCCAGAATCGCATTCACAGACGAAGATACTTCGGCGTGGGCGTGAACAAAGGGTCGCACCCGGATGGGCGAAACAAACAACATGCCACGGCGATGCCGGAAAACATTCAGGCCCGCTTGTCGAAATCGACCGGCCAGTTCCTGCATCATGTTCGACGGCGAACGGGTCTCGCGCGTCCAGGCGTCCTCCAGCGCACGGTTCAACGTCCGGTCCGGCAAACACCGGCTTAGCACGCCACTGATGGTCACTTCGTCCACGCTCCGCAACAGGCCGGGCAGGTGATTCGAGCGGAAATGCCGTTCTGCTTCCGCGGCGGAAGAGAACGTTGAGGAAGCCTCGCCGTTCAGTGCTTTAAATGTCGTTACTGTCCGCGCTTGTTCCTTCCATCGCTCGATCAATGCCGGATCGTTCACGATCTCGATTTGCCGCTGATAATCAGCAAAGCTCATCCGGCGGCTGAAGCGCTGTTCGTAAAGGGTGCGGAGCTGCGGTTGATAATTATGGTGATTAGTCGGGCCAAGAAGCGTCCCGCTCAATCGGCATCGGGCCACATTTGAGAAATTGCCTTTGATCGGATCGGACTGCGTGATGTCGATCTTGTAGAAATCCTCGTGCGCAAGCCGAAATGCATTCCGCTCAAGGAATTCTCGATTCAGAGACACCGCGCCGTTCTGACCCAATTGGTAAAGAGGCGATCCCGCCTTCGCCGTCAAACGAACCTCATAGCGTTCCGGCTTTTCCAGGAACAAACGCGCCAGGGCAAAAACAGAATATGCGACCGAGCCGGACTTGATTTGCGCTACTACATTGTCGAATACACGCGAGTACAGCAGAAAACGAATCGTGATCTCCAACGGCTCTTGCGGGACCGGAGGACGCCGATCTCGCGGGCGGTCTTCTCCGTGATCCATGCGTGGGCGCGCACGGCCCGCCTTAGACGGGCTCCGCCGTCGCGAGCGGCCCCGCTCGCGAACACTTTCGGAGTCGCGCCCCGCTTTTTTCCGCTCGTGCGCATCGGGTCTCCTGACCTTAGCTGAACGTTGAGCTTTGAACGCTGAGCGTTTGAATCGATTCCCTTTATCGCGCGGAGGGCGCTGTCGGTCGCGTGGCTGTTCTCTCTCTTCACCAGTGTAATGCTCATAGCTCCTCGGCTCCGCAGATTCTTTCACCCACGCGGGAAGCAATTTGAGATCGAACAGATCAGCCGGCTCAACCGGAGAAGAGGACATCGTCTTCATCTACTTGAACGACAAGGGAAGTAAACCCGAAGCTGCTGAGGTTGTAGCGGCGTTTGTGCCAACTCACCCAAAGATTTCCGAGTCGTACATAGACTTGATAATTCAGCTGGTCGGGTCCCACGCCTCCGGAAGTCCTGAAATTGATTGACAACCTCTCTAATTCCTTTACTTGCCATCCTGTGCCCGGATAGCTTTCAGATTTTCCATGCGCAACCAACACCAACGGAGCAAATTTTATGGCGGAGAAATCAATCGAAGAAAAGGTTAAAGACATCATCGTCGAGCAACTTGGAGTTAACCCGGAGCAGGTCACGCCGCAGGCGTCTTTCATTGAGGATTTGGGGGCGGACTCGCTGGATATCGTGGAATTGGTGATGGCGTTTGAAGAGGAATTTTCCGTCGAAGTACCGGACGAAGACGCCGAAAAGCTGCAGACGGTCGGCGACGTTGTTAAATATATCGAGGAACGCGCCAAGCAGCAGTAGCCTGTCCATTTAAGCGGCCAATCGATGGGCAGCCCGGCTTCATTTCAGCGGAACGCGCAAGTACTACAATCCGTTAGGGATTAGCCGGCTTATCGCTTCGCGGTTGCCAAGCTCTAGAACGCACCCACACTAGAAGACGTGGATCTGACGCTTCTCGAGCGGCCGCTGTTCTACATCGGACGCCATTACGTCACATTTCTAGGGTTAGCTGCGTTCGCCGGCCTTTTCGCGGCCGGTCTCATTATCGCCCGAATGTTGCAGAGCCAGTTCGTGCGCCGCTTCTTTAGCCGTTTCAAGATCGACACCAACTTCATCGCGATCGTCACGACAATTTTAAGTCTGGCCGCGCTCGTCTTTTTCACAATCAGCGCGATTAACGCGGCTGGCATCCCGCTGGCCTGGAACGCGCCGCTGCCAGCCGTTTCGCTCAGTCTTCTCCAGATTTTTCTGCTTATCGCGCTCCTGATTCTCGTTTTTTGGATCTCCTCAAGGACGAAACGCTTTCTTTTCAACCGTTTTCTCGTTCACAGCGGACTCGATCGCGCCCTCCAGTACGCGATTGCCCAAATCGTCAGCAACGTGGTGCTGGTTGTTGGCATTCTCATTGTTCTGGAAAACACCGGTATTCACCTGGGCGCGCTGGCCGTCTTCGCGGGCGCGGTCGGCGTGGGTGTCGGCTTTGGCCTGCAAAACATCGCGAGCAACTTCATCAGCGGTCTGGTGATCCTGGCCGAAAGACCGATCACGATCGGAGATCGGGTCGAGGTAGCCGGGATCACCGGTCAGGTGCAGCAAATTCGCGCCCGCAGCACAGTCATTCGCACCAACGACAACATCAGCATGATTGTGCCAAACACGAAATTCATCGATTCGCCGGTGACCAACTGGACTTATGGCGACCCGAGGGTGCGATTTCGCATCCCAGTCGGCGTCGCCTATGGCAGCGATATCGGCAAAGTTCGCGAAGCTCTGCTCGCCGCCGGGCGGGAAAATCCCAACACCTTGAAGGACCCGGCGCCGAGCGTTTTTCTCGAAAAATTCGGCGACAACTCGATCGATTTCCAGCTGGTGGTCTGGAGCAGTGAGATGAGCGCTCGCCCGAGCCGTTATCGCAGCGATTTGAATTTCGCGATCGACCAAAAGCTGCGCGAAGCCGGAATCGAAATAGCATTCCCACAGCGCGATCTCCATATCAAAAGCGGCGTGCTCAAGGTGGAAAATGTCGGAGAGGAAGAAGCAAAGA
>JBKOWV010000170.1:0-8301 GCA_046724585.1 Verrucomicrobiota bacterium | reverse complement strand
AACGCCGTGCGAGCGCGGCAGCAGCGGAACCTTCTCGCCACGCTGCTTCTTTCACAAGGCGTGCCGATGCTTCTCGCCGGGGATGAATTCGGCCAGACGCAGCAGGGCAACAACAATGCCTACTGTCAGGATTCACCGTTGGCATGGCTCGATTGGGATCTCTCAGCAGAACAGCGCGCGTTGCTCGACTTCGTCCGCGAAATCATGCTCCTTCGCGAGACACAGCCCGTCTTTTGCCGGCGGCATTTTTTTCAAGGTCGGCCGATTCACGGTGAGGAAATCAAGGACCTCTACTGGCTCAAGCCGGACGGCACCGAAATGTCCGACCGTGATTGGGCGTCGGGATTCGCGCAGTGCCTCGGCATGGTGCTGCCTGGCGATCAGATCACTGAGGTTGACGAACATGGCGAGCGGATTGTGGGCGATTCCTTCGCCATGCTTTTTAACGCCCACCACGAACCGATTGCATTCCGCCTCGGCGCGCGGCAGCGCGATGTACGTTGGAAGCGTGTGCTCGACACGGCTGCAGCGGAGTCGTCACAGCGCACTTTCAAACACATGAGCGAATTTCCATTGCAAGCCCGCTCCCTGGCGGTGCTCCGTGCTGAACTTCCATCAATTCCAACCACAACATGAGCAAGCAAAAATCATCCTTCGGACAATCGGACATCGTTCGCCTCAGTGACGAAGATGCGGCCACCGAACTTCTTGAACGCGCAGTGACTGGCCTGTGGGAAGTCGTTAACGAGTTGACGCGCTTTCGCCGCACCACGCGCCAAAATTATCGGGCGACGATCTTCGGTTCGGCGCGGCTAAAACCCCGCACGCGTGCGTATGAGGGAGTGAAACAACTCGCCGCCGAACTTACGAAGATGGGTTGCGATATCATCAGCGGCGGCGGCCCCGGTCTCATGCAGGCTGCGAACGAGGGCGCGCACTCAATCGGACCCGAGGCGCGCAAACGCTCGGTGGGCATCCGCGTGGAGTTGCCATTCGAGCAGGAGATCAACCCGTTCGTCGGCCAAGCCTACGAACACCGCACGTTTTTCTCGCGGCTCCACCATTTTATGATCATCTCCGACGCATTTGTAGTCGTTCCAGGTGGTATCGGAACTCTGTTGGAGTTGTCGCTGGCCTGGCAACTCCTCCAAGTCCGTAAGCTTTACAACACGCCTCTCATTCTTGTCGGAAAAATGTGGGCCGAACTCGTCGAATGGAGTCGCCGCTCGATGCTCCACAAAGGTAACGAACTCGCCAGCGAGATCGATTTCACCATCCCACATTGCGTGAACACGATCGAAGAAGCCGTTGCGATCATTCGTGAAAACCGCGCCGCCTGGCTCGCCGCTCAGAAGGCGACATAGATTTACCCAGTCTTATCGGAAGTTTGCGTTAGCCCCTCGTCAATTCCAGTACAATCGTATCCTCTAGGACTTTAGTCCGATTGGAAAATGCAGTCACTTCCGGTCAAATTGTGTGGATCTACAACTCGATAACAAATGAATACGACGAATCCTACCTCGTTTAACCTTAACCAACACGGCCTCGCTGTTACCGAGGTTCACCGCAACCTCCCGCCGAGCGCGCTCTACGAGCACGCGATTCGTCACGAGAAAGACGCGAGTATCGCGGAAAACGGCGCGCTCGTGGCTTACTCCGGCATCAAGACAGGGCGTTCGCCAAAGGACAAACGTGTGGTCGAGCATGCCGCGTCGAAAAAGGACGTCTGGTGGGGATCAGTGAACATTCCGTGCGACGAACGCACATTCCAAATCAACCGCCAGCGTGCGCTTGACTATCTCAACACGCGCGAGCGGCTCTACTGTTTCGACGGTTTTGCAGGCTGGGATCCGAAATATCGCATCAAAGTCCGCGTCATCTGCTCGCGGCCGTATCACGCGCTCTTCATGCATACCATGCTCATCCGCCCGACGCGTGAGGAACTCACGAGCTTTGGGACACCGGACCTCGTCATCTACAACGCAGGCGCGTTTCCGGCCAATCGCCTAACGACCGGAATGGGCTCGACGACCAGCATCGATCTAAGCCTCGAGAACAAGGAACTTGTTATCCTGGGTACCGAATACGCCGGCGAGATGAAAAAAGGCGTCTTCACCGTGGCCAATTACTTTGCACCAAAACGCGGTTTGCTCTCGATGCATTGCTCGGCCACGGCAGATAAAAAGACGGGGGTGTCGTCCCTCCTGTTCGGTCTCAGCGGCACGGGAAAAACCACGCTTTCGGCTGATCCGAAGCGCCATCTCATTGGCGATGACGAACATGTGTGGAGTGATCACGGGATCTTCAACATCGAAGGCGGCTGCTATGCAAAGGCGATTAACCTCACGCCCGAAAACGAGCCGGATATTTTCCAAGCTTTGCGGTTTGGCGCTGTGCTCGAGAACGTCGTCCTCGATGAAGACCGCGATATCGATTATACCGACACGAGCATCACGGAAAACACTCGTGGAGCGTATCCGATCGAGTTCATTCAGAACGCGAAAATTCCCTGTGTCGCAGGACATCCGACCGATGTGATTTTCCTCACATGTGACGCGTTTGGCGTACTGCCGCCGGTCAGCGCGCTCTCGCCCGCGCATGCGATGTATCATTTCATCAGCGGCTACACCGCGAAAGTCGCGGGTACCGAGGTCGGCGTGACCGAGCCACAGGCAACATTTTCGCCATGCTTCGGCGGACCATTTCTCGTCTGGCATCCCAGCAAATACGCCGAGCTGCTTGCGGAAAAGATGCGAAAGCACAAGGCGCGCGTCTGGTTGGTGAACACGGGCTGGGCTGGCGGCTCTTATGGTGCCGGCAAACGGATCAGCCTCAAAAATACACGCGCGATCATTGACGCTATTCACAGCGGCGCTCTCGCGAAGGCGAAAACAGCGCGTGATCCGGTATTCGGTTTCGAAATCGTTATCGACGTGCCTGGCGTGCCTGCAGAAATCCTGGGTCCGCGCGAAAGCTGGGCGGATAAATCTGCTTATGACGCGACCGCGAAGAAGCTCGCGGCTCTGTTCAACAAGAATTTCGAGACCTACGCCGCAGGCGCGAGCGCCGAGGTGAAGGCCGCGGCGCCTGTGGCTTGAGGCAGGACTTGCTCTTCGAGCTCCACAAGACACAGCCGATCGCACAAGTCGTCGGCGTCGCTTGACCAACCGAATATACTACGCTGGTGGTTGTCCAGACCCTTATCAGACGAAAGTCCTATAGCAGCATGTCGCGTTCTTCGCAAAGTCGAGCGAGCACCACGCGATTATGAAGAGAATCGTGTTCCTAACGCTCGGTCTCATCGCCGGATTCGATGGAGTCAATCTGGAGGCCGCCGAGCAAGTAGGCACGAGTTCGGATGAGGTGCCCGCGGCCGACCTGAAAGAGCGAAATGATCCTACCATTCTCACCCGCCGGGTCTGGCTGGAGACGGAGTGGAATAAGTTCACCGATGGAACGAGCATTGTGGAGGAGACGGCAGGGACCTTGTGGGCCTGGCGTGTCTCGGAGAATCAGGACTGGGCGGTGCGGCTGAAACTGCCGGTGAAGTTTCGGGTGGGCAGCGATGATCCCAACGTGTCGGACATTGGGGGTTTCGGAGATATCAAAATCGCTGCAGGCACCGCCTGGCGGCTGAGCAAGACGACGCGTATCGGTGGAGGGCTGGATGTGGAGATGCCGACTGGACGTCACGAACTTAGCAATAACGCCTGGCGAATTCAGGAGTTTGGCGCTTTCGCTTGGGACATCACGCCATTGCTCACCTTCAGTCCGTCCTTTGAGTACAACCAATCGATCAGTGAGGAAGGCAGTACCCCACCGTTGCATTTCATCGAAACGTTCTTTCCGTTTACCTTCATTCTGCCACACAAATGGGCGGTGAGCGTAGGCTACGAGAACAAGGCGGACTTTGAGAATGACAATTACGTTACGCATCGGGCCAAGATCGGAATTGGCAAAGAACTCGAATCGGTCCCGCTCAGCTTTTATCTCCAAGCCAAGCGCGATTTTGATTCGGGCGAGAAGGAGTTCCAGGTGAACTTCGTCGTCAGTTACTTCTTCCGTTGAACTGGAAAAGCTGACGAACGCGTTCTCATCATTCGCACCATTGTGTCATTATTACTGATCAACCAGTCGTGCGGAGCCGCGGGATCCCGCGATTCGCAAGGGCTGATGGCTTGCTACCGGGTAGGTGCGGCCAGCGCTGAAGCGGCCGAAGGGCGTCCGTCAGACGAATGGTCGCGTAACCTCAGTCGGATTTTCGAACTCGGCACTCTAAAGACCAACGCGCAGGAATGAGTCGCCGTAGGACCAATGTCCGATAGATTGGCGCAGGCAAACAGAGGGACGATTGTCTCCAATAACCGATGAACTGGCTCTTCGAACTTCATAAGACTCAGCCCATCGCGCACGCGATCGGTGTTCTCGCTTTCGTGTGCGTGCTGGGCATGGCGTTCGGTAGTATCAGAGTCCGAGGCATCGGGCTTGGCACTGCGGGCGTGCTTTTCGCCGGGATTCTCGTCGGCCATTTCGGCGAAGCCGTCGACCATCGCACGCTCGATTTCGTGAAGGAGTTTGGGCTGATCCTGTTTGTCTTCGCCATCGGTCTCCAGCTTGGTCCCGGATTTTTTGCCGCGCTACGGCAGCAAGGTGTGAAAATGAACATGCTTGCCGCCTGCATCGTCATCCTCGGCGCGGCCACGGCGCCAATCATCGGTTGGCTGCTGCACTTCGATGCCGCTGCGGTACTCGGCATTTTATCCGGCGCTGTAACCAACACGCCATCGCTCGGCGCCGCAACGCAAGCGCTCGCAACAATGCCCGACGTCTCACCTGATCGTCTGACGTTACCCGCGCTGGCTTACGCCGTTACCTATCCAACTGCAATCGCAGGCATCATCGGCACGCTGCTGTTGCTCAAGCAAATCTTCCGTATCGATCCCGTACACGAAGCAATCGAGTATGCCACGAAGAATCGGCGAAAGGCAGAGCCAGTCGAACGTCGCACGCTCGTCGTAACGAATCCGAATCTCGATGGCGTGCGCCTCGACGCGATCCCCGGCCGCCTTGAAACGGGTGTGACGATTTCCCGCGTTCGCCGCGGCGAGGAAACACATGTCGGGACTGACGCGACCGTGATTCACCATGACGACCGCCTCGCGGTCGTTGGCACGTGCGCTGGCCTCGATCAGTTCGAGCGCGTTATCGGCGCGCGCAGCGATGAAGATCTGGTTCTGGCGGAAAGTGACATCACGTTTCGCCGAGTGGTTGTGACTGATCGTAATGTGCTCGGCAAGACCGTTGCCGAACTTGATCTCGATGATCGCTTTGGCGTGGCCGTTACGCGAATCACGCGCTCTGATATTGAGATGTCGGCCGTGCCTGGTCTGCGGCTTCAGTTCGGGGACATCGTGCAAATCGTCGGTCGGGCAGAGGATCTCGACAAAGCCGCAGCTGCACTCGGCAATTCACTTAAGCAACTGAGCGAAACGCATTTCATTCCGTTTTTCATCGGCATCGTCCTTGGCATTGCACTCGGCACAATGCCGATCGCCTTCCCCGGACTCCCGCAACCGATTCGACTCGGCCTTGCCGGCGGACCGCTTATCGTCGCGTTGATCCTCGGCCGCATAGGTCGCATCGGGCGACAGGTCTGGCACATGCCGGTGAATACCAACCTCGCTTTCCGCGAATTTGGCATCGCGCTCTTTTTCGCTGCCGTCGGACTTGGTGCCGGTGCAAAATTCTTCGCCACCGTCTTCAGCGGTACCGGTCTGCAATGGCTGCTCGCGGGCGCCTGTGTCACAATCCTGCCGCTCGTACTCGTCGGCGTTTTCGCGCGCGTGCTTTGGAAAATGAATTTTATGGATCTGAGTGGTATGCTGGCTGGCAGCATGACCGATCCGCCCGCGCTCGCTTTTGCTTCGAACATCGCCGGTTCCGACGCGCCCAATGTCGCCTATGCTACCGTCTATCCCCTGACCACGCTCCTGCGCATCCTCTCCGCACAAGTGCTGGCGATCGCCCTTTTCCGATGAACGCACCCACCCTGGGCGAAGCGCGCTTCGCCAGCAGACTCAGCCACACGATTAGCGATGACGCTCGCATTCCAGAGATCATCGAGATCGGCGCCGAGCCAGGTTTGCAGTTCGAACTCGCCGGGCCGCGCGAGAAGCTTTTCTTCGACGCGCGCAAAACACGGGCTGGTATCGTGACGTGTGGCGGATTATGTCCCGGCCTCAATAACGTCATTCGCTCGCTCTTTCTCGAACTGCACTACGGCTATGGCGTGGCTGAAGTGCTCGGTTTCCGCGGTGGATACACCGGGCTCGATCCCAAGTGCGGAGTCGACCCCGTGAAGATCACGCCGGTGTTTGTGGATACCATTCATCAGCATGGCGGGACGGTTCTCGGCTCCTCGCGCGGTCCAGTCGATATTGGCAGAGCGGTGGACCATCTCATTGCCCGCAGCGTGAACATTCTTTTCACGGTGGGCGGCGATGGAACCCAGCGCGGCGCACATGATCTCTATCAGGAAGCGCGCAAGCGGGGTCACGCACTCTCCGTTGTTGGCGTACCGAAGACAATCGACAACGATGTCGGCTTCGTCTCGCGCACGTTCGGGTTTTTCAGCGCTGTTGAAGAGGCAAAACGCGTGCTTGATTGCGCGCACACCGAGGCGCGTAGTGTGCCGGGAGGCATTGGTCTGGTAAAGTTGATGGGTCGCCACGCTGGATTCGTCACTGCCGGTGCAGTAGTCGCGAGTCAGGACGTGAACTTCGCATTCATCCCGGAGGTGCCGTTCAAGCTGGAGAGCTTTTTGGCCGCGCTCAAGGAACGAATGGTGAACAAATCTCACGCAGTGATCGCTGTCGCAGAAGGCGCAGGTCAGGACCTGCTCGGCGCGGACGCGACTGAACGCGATGCGTCCGGCAACGTAAAACTCAGGGATATCGGGCCGTTCCTGTGTGAGAAAATAAAGTCATACTTTAAAACCGAAGGCATGTCAGTCGCGATTCGTTACTTCGATCCGAGCTATCAGATTCGAAGCCGGCCAGCCAACTCCGAGGATGCACTGCTGTGCGATCTATTCGCGCGTCATGCGGTTCACGCCGCCATGGCAGGAAAGACTGGTGTCGTCATCGGTTTTCTACACGAGCGCTTCATTCATGTGCCGATCGAACTCCTCGCTACCCACACGAAGCGCCTCGACCCTGCCAGCGGCTGGTGGCGCTCCGTCCTCGCCGCCACCGGGCAGCCGGCACAGTTCGATTGATCGTCCAGAAAAAAGCGATTATGGATAACGAAGCCATTCATCAACCACCCACCACGCAGCCTGACCCCAGAGTGCAACTCGCCTTTGAGCGCACGTTTCTTGCGTACGAACGCACCCGGATCGCTTGGGTGCGAACGGCGCTCGCACTGATCTCGTTCGGATTCGTCATTGCAAAGTTTTTTCAGTACCTGCGCGAGAAACAGGGTGAAGCAGCTACGGTGCTCAGCCCCCGTGCGATTGGCCTCGTGATGATCACCATCGGACTGGTCGGGTTGATTCTCGCGAATTGGCAGGAGCGGCGGGCGCTGAAGGCCCTGCGCGAGAGTTGCCCCGGACTACCGCAATCGATATCCGGCGTGATGGCCGTGCTGATCACGTTATTCGGCGTCCTGGCCCTGATTGGCGCCCTGCTGCGATAGGGATCGAATCGGTTTGTCCTCAATGAGAGGAAGACATTGTGCACGAAAAAATCTACCGGTTCTTAGCAACGTATGCCTATCGCTCGCGACGATGTCGGAATTCCACTATCGTATTTTCTTTCCCGATGGCTGGCCGATGAGCAGCCATCGCGTTTTTAAAAATAAAGCAACTAGATAGAAAGACGCGACCATGCCGGTGCAAATGAAGGACGAGCCTAACGACATCTGTGTGCTACGCATTAGCGGCATTTTGAAACGATCCGAATTTGGCGCAGAGGAAAGGGCACTCGCGCGTGAGATCGACATCGGATCGAAACCTCGCTTGCTCGTGATTCTTGAAAACTTCGAAGCCTGGGAGCGCGGCGCTGATTGGAGTGACCTCGATTGCAATGATTGGCCGAGGCTATCGTGCGACGATGGATTGGGAGTCCGTTACGCTTACTCAGCCACGTCGCCGCATAACACCGCTATCGCTGCTTGTCGGGTGGTTTCGATGACGCCGCAGTCACACGCTCCACTTTCGCAGCCAGGTCACGAGCGACGTGCTGCAGCATTACGGTCCGCGCCTCGGGGTTGGCGGTAAGATACCGCTCCAATGCTCCAACC
>JBKOWV010000186.1:0-25526 GCA_046724585.1 Verrucomicrobiota bacterium | reverse complement strand
CAAACTGCGAAATCGACTACGAGGAAATTCGGATGCGCCGATTCATTCGGAACCTCTAAAACCTTCGGGACTGCCGACGCCGCGTCGTGCGCGAATTCGGGCCTCCGAGTAAGATCGACAATCTCATTTGCGGCACCCGTTAGTTCATTCGTAAACTCACGCGTCAAAAAGATCGGCGTTTCCGAAATTCGGAAATCAGCTGGCCATTTCTCAGTTTCATTCACGCAGCGTACCAGCGCCGCGTGTTTTTCCGCCGTGAAATCGGCATTGAATCGAGAGCGAAGCTGCGGATCCACCTTTGCGATCCGCTGCGCTAAGACGCGCCGTCCGTCTCCTGATTAACTATGCTATTGATGTGAATCGGGCCGAGAAGCACAGCGGGGCCTTCGTCCAAAAAAATGACGACACGATTACCGCGTGGCGAGATGTGTGCATGATCTCGACTGGGCACAGGATATTCATGCCCATCTGACGTGCGGATGACGAATGGCAAATACAGCGCCCGCTCAAGTCTGTCGCGCACATCAGCAATCATTGCCGCATTATACTAAAAACTTCCCTCGCCGCATTACCTGCTCATCGTCGAACCAGATGTCGAAATCGCGACCGACGCAGTCGATGTGCGTTTTGGAAGCCCAATTTGCGCCAGTATGCTCGGCGTAGGGATGACCAAAGGCAATGTGGACGCCGGGAATTTTTTCGTCCTGCAAAATGTGGCCGATCACATGCGTGCAGGCCGTGTTGGTGCCAATGGCAAATTCACCCACGCGGTCGCTGTTTTCGTCAGTGCTGGTGTAAGCGCGGAATTCGTCGCGCAAATCCTTGTTCTCGGATCGCAATGACCGGATGCGATTGTTTTCCACTTCGATGGTGAGGGGGTTCGGTTCCAGATCGCCGAAGCGCTCGCACAAGTAATCGCCCACGACGGCGTCAACCACAAAGACGCCGTTGGTGTTCATCGGCGAAGTGAAAATTTCGCCGCCGGGAAGATTGCCCCATTTATGACGCGTGATGATTCCGCTAGTCTTGAGCCATTTGAGTTTTGGCGACAGCTCCGCTTCAAATTCAGTGCCGTGCGGCGTCGTGCAGGTGATGCGCTCTGCCTGGCGGGCGCGTTCAACCAGACGCTGGCTGAGCGCATCGACCGCGCAAAAATCCGCGCGCATTCCTTCGAGCATGATTTCGCGGTTGATGTTCACCATGTGGCCATGCCGGATTTTGTGATTGTTGACTACAGCGGTCAGTTGCGTCCGGGCGGTAAGCTCACCTGGTTGTGATTGGGCGGCCAGGATCGAGACCTGTGAAAGCGCAAGATCATCAAGAATGATTTCGGGCATATATGTGAGCGGACGCCGCGCATGATGCTCGAGCACGAACAAGCTGTAATCTGAACCGACGCGTTCCACTTCTCTCTGCAGCGCGGTTGCGATTTCGCGCGTGGCCGAGTCTGTGACAATGGTGATCCTCTCCTTCGGTTTCAACCGGAGACAGACGTCGATGGCGTTGCGCGCGCCCGGTATTAATTCCGGATCAATCGGATGGAGATAAACTCGGTCAGGCATGGAAAAGGAAAGTGGTCAGAATTACGCGAAAATCAGGCGTGGGTAAACACCCGCGTTTGCCACGCCAAGCGGAGTTGCCTGCCGCGCCGTAGCTTTATGCGAAGCTACCGAGGAATCTTACTCTTTTCAATCACCAACCAGAAGAAAAAGAGGAGTACGCACTTCACAAAGGCGGTGCGTTTACCAAAGTTCTAAACCGTAACAACAGGAAAAGAATGCGAGCAATCCGAACCCCACTTGATCGATTTACTAATAAAGCCAATTTGAGTGAGTCCATTGCATTTAATTTGGCGGAAATTTTTTCCGAGTTAGACGAAGTTAAGTCCGCTAATTGACGCAATGGGTAGGAAGAGACCAACGCAAAAAGAGTTGCGATCAATTACGTCAATCCTCGCGTACCACTGGCCACATTTGCGAAGCCTCAAGCGAACCCTGCCTAAATTGTTGCCTTCCGAGTAGCACAGATTTTCAGGCAAGCTCATTTAATTTTGGAAGATCCCCGGACTGATTGTAGGAATCGCTCCAGCCAATCTTCAGACGACTTCCATGCTTTTTTCCGCGTCTCGGGACAATTCCTCAAGCTACCACTGCTTTCCCAACCAAGTGAGCCGGGGAATTGTTATGCCAACCTCGAATATTATACGGTCCGCCAGTCCCACTGTCGGCGAACTCTGGCGAAATTGGCGGTTGACCCCAAAACCGGTTTAAATCCGGCTGACGTCCAAGAGCGTCTGAATAAGTACGGGCCAAACGCGCTCGCGGAAAAAAAGAAAAGCAGCCTCTCGGCTTTTCTCGCTTATTTCTGGGGACCTATCCCCTGGATGATCGAGGCCGCGGCACTGATGGCCTTTATAAGTCTGACGTCGACCCACAAATTTCGTGCCACAAGCCTTAACCCGCGATCGCGGCCTGTCGTGACGGGTCTAGTCCTTCGTACGTTTCCGCGACGATGTGATCGACTACGGTTTTCATGTCTTGCGTCCGCTGCCAAACCGCCAGTTGTCGGTCTGCGCCGGTGCCTTCGCGCATGATCCGCTCGATGTGCACCATCTCCTTTCGACTGCCGAGCTCATTTACTTCGGTCGAGACGAACTCGAGCAGTTCGTTTAACAGGCTGCGAGTGTCGACCTCGGCTTCCTTGCCGAAATCGATCAGTTTGCCGTCGATACCATAGCGCGACGCACGCCAGCGATTCTCGTCCAGCAACCGACGGCGATAAACGCGGAAGGTGATGTTTTGCCGCAGCAGCTTGTGCAGTTTCACGATCACGGCCTGAATCAAAGCCGCAATCGCAAGCGTATCGTCCACGCGCGATTGCGCGTCGCACACGCGCACTTCCAGCGTGTCAAAGAATGGATGCAGCCGGATGTCCCACCAGATCTTCTTCGCGTTATCGACGCAGCCGGTTTTTACGAGCAGTTTGCAGTAATCTTCGTACTCCGAAAGGCTTTCGAACGCGTCTGGAATTCCGGTGCGCGGAAAACGTTCGAACACCTTCAGCCGATAGCCTTTCAATCCGGTATCATGGCCGACCCAGAACGGCGAGTTGACCGAGAGCGCGTAAATGTGGGGCAGAAAATACCGCGCCTGATTCATCACGTGGATGGCAACATCGCGATCTGGAATGCCGACGTGAACGTGCAATCCGAAAATCAGGTTTGCCCGGGCGAGCAACTGCATGTCTTTCACGATTTCCTGGTAACGCTCGCCTTCGGTGATGAGTTGGTCGTGCCAATGCGAAAACGGATGCGTCCCGACGGACGCGACCTTTAATCCGCTGCGGTTGGCGAGTTCCGCCAGTCTGCTGCGCAGCTCGATGACGTGGGCGCGCGCATCGACAATTGATTGGCAGATCTCTGTCCCCAGCTCGACCACAGATTGATGCATCTCCGGTTTGATCTGCTCTTTGAGCATGATTTTTCCGCCTTCGAGAATTTCGTGAATGTGAGAACGCAGTTCGCGCGTTTCAGGATCGACAATCGCGAATTCCTCTTCAATACCGAGGGTAAACGTGTGGTCTTTGGCGCTCATGGCCGGGCACAAGTCTCCCTCAAAAACGCGACGCTGTCATGGTGGATCGAGCAGTCCCTTACTCGATACTAAAATCAGGCGGCGAAGCCGCATTTGTTTGGCATCGCCCGCGGAGCGGTCGATCCACCTTCGCCCGCACGTTATTTCCTACGCGAACTCGCTGAGCGCGCGTTTCGTGACTGCCGCATGGACGTACTTGCCCCAACTCAAATTGTCACGTCCGGGTTTGTGCTCGCGCGCTTTGCGAATCGCCATTTCGGAAACCGCTTCGACCACCCATTCGAAATTTGCCTGACCGACGTTGGCTGCTTCCGCGTCTGGTGCGGGATTGCAAAAATCAATCGCGACCGGCACGCCGTCGCGAATCGCAAACTCAACCGTGTTCAAGTCATAACCGAGATACTCATTCAAGGTTCGGACGCCGGCGTCGACTCTCTCGAGAATTTCTTTCGGCGCCTGCCAATCGGTTTGGTAGCGCAAATGATACGGATGCCGTGGCTCGTAGTTCATAATGCGCACGTGCCGCTGATCGATCGAGTAGCAGCGGAAGTACATGTCGAACTTCACTTCTTCCTGCAACATCATGACGAGTTGCCCGGTGTCGCTGTAGGCGCGGAAGAATTCTTCGGAATTGTGCAGCCGATACACGTTCTTCCACCCGCCGCCTGCGAACGGCTTAAAAAACGCGGGCCACCCGACGTAGTTGAAAATCCCTTCCCAATCGAGGGGGTAACCGAGATTGCGAAACGATTTCTCGTTCGTGTCCGCCGGCGGCTGGTTCGATGGTAAGAGGACCGTTCGCGGAACTGCCACACCGATTTTCGTGGACAGCGCATTATTGAAAAATTTGTCGTCAGCGCTCCACCAGAACGGATTATTCACAACCGCTGTTCCAGTGAGCGCGGCGTTTTTGAGCCAGGCTCGATAGAACGGCACGTCCTGTGAGATGCGATCGATTACCACGTCGTAACCACAGGGCTCGCCCTGGATTATCTTGTCGATCTTGACGAACTCCGCCACGATCTCTTTGCCGCCCGTTTTCTGATTCACCCGTTCAACAAACGCCGGCGGGAAACTGTGTTCCTGGCCAAAAAGGATTCCGATTTTTTTCATAGCTGTCTTCTTGTCATTTCGAGCGAAGCCGAAGGCGAAGTCGAGAAATCTCTTGCTATCCCCTCTCTTGTAAGACGTCGGCGCCTAAGTCAAGCCAGCTTGGATTAACAGTAAGAGATGTCTCGACTTGGCTCGACATGACAAGAAGGAGCACGCGGAGCGCCGGCCGTTGATCACAAGGTCGACAAATAGTTTGGCAGCATGTCGCGCCAGTAACTCCATTCGTGGCCACGCCATTTTCCGTCATCGAGCCAATGCTTGATCCCTTTTGAATTCAAAATCTCGGAGAGCCGATGCGATTCGTGGCGGGTGTTATCCCATTCGCCGGTGCCAATGATGATGCCCATGTGATTGTATTTCCACGGGTCGGTTACGTTCGGCAGATATTCATATGGGCTGTTGAAGTAAATGTTGTCGTCGTGATAACCATCGAAGAAAGAGCTGATATCGAACGAGCCGCTCAAGCTGATGAGATGACTCACGGTGTCGGGATGACGAAAAGCGATGTTGCCGGCGTGATAGGCCCCAAGGCTTGCGCCGCAGACCGCTACGCGATGACAATTGCATTCGCGCCGGGCGAGATCGAATACGTCGCTCACGATCACGTTTTCGTAGGCGTTGTGCGTCCGCATCCGATCGGCCGGATGAATCGATTTGTTGTAGAAACTTTCCAGATCGATCGCGTCCGGGCAATAGACGGTGACTTTGCCAGCATCGACATAACCGCTCACGGAGCCGACCAGACCGAAATCTTTGTTCTGATAATAACGGCCAAAGGAAGTCGGAAACAGAATCAACGGAAGTCCGCCGCCGTTGCCGAACACGAGCATTTCAAACTCGCGGCTTAAATAGGGCGTCCACCATTTGATGTAGCGTTCGTTCATAAAAGTTGCGCGACCATCTTGGTTGGGACACAACAAAATCGCAAGCCAGACGCTTGCGCTACATTTCATTTTCAGCGAAGCGTCTCGTTTTCGATGCCCAAACATACGCTCACGGGAACTATCAAACGGCATCGCGCGTTTCCATCGAAGATTCTTGGCAACCGGCGTGATGTCCTGGTCTATCTGCCGCCGGGTTATCGCCGATTTTCGAGGAACGATTATCCGGTTCTATATTTGCAAGACGGCCAGAATGTTTTCGATGCTGCCACTGCATTCGCGGGCGTCGAATGGGGCGTTGACGAGACAGCTGAGCGATTGATCCGCAAGAAGTTGATCGAGCCGCTCATCATCGTAGCGATTGCGAACATGGGCGAAGATCGGATTCACGAATATGCGCCGACACGAGGCGTGATCGATGCCAGGGCGAAGCGAAAAAAGAGAAGCCGCGGACTCGCGCGCTTGTACGGCCACTTTCTCATGAACGAACTCAAGCCCTACATCGACCGAAAATACCGAACAAAACCAGGACGCGAATTCACCGGGTTGGGCGGTTCATCGCTCGGCGGTCTCGTTACCCTTGCGATCGGATTTCTATACCCGCATGCGTTCAGCCGGCTCATAGTGATGTCGCCCTCAATCTGGTGGGACGATTTCGCGATTTTCCGGCTCGTCGACAGTATAGAACAAAAGCCTTCGCTAAAGATCTGGCTCGATACGGGCACGGCCGAGCCGGGATGGGAACAGGCGCGCGAATTGCGCAGTCGCCTGACGGAGAAAAGCTGGAGACTTCACCGTGATCTTCAATATATGGAAGCCGATGGCGCCGATCACAGCGAAGCTGCCTGGGCCAGGCGGGTCGAGCCTGCGTTGCGGTTTCTTTTTCCGTCCCGTCCGTAATCGCCGATCTCCGGGCGGCGCGGTGCGCGTGAGTTCACCTGCCGACTGGCGGGACCGGCGGGGGATTAGGCGGCAGGGGTTCAGGAGGTGGCCCTGGGGTTGGCGGAGCTGGCTTGGGCGGTGATGGACTTTTTGGCATTGGGGCTCCCTTACTAAAGCGTTTCTATTGCAGCCACTTGCCGTAAACTTGGAAAACGCGCACAAAGCCGCCAACGAAATCTACATCTTTTTGATAGGCAAAAGACCGCGTTTTTCCAGACCAGGTGAGCTCGCGCGGCGATTCCGGGTGATTGGGATCATAGGCGTAATACCGCTCAATTCCGGTCTCTGGAGAGACGGATTTTCGTTTATAGACCAGAATCGCGTGATTGACTGTGATACGAGGGAAAGTGCTGAGATAACCAATGAATACCTGCCCGCGCGCCAGGGATTCAGTCAACTTTGCGTGCATCTCCTCCTGGTATCGGGGGTCGTGCTGGTAAAGGATCCGGCCGTTGCTTGGCCGTAAATAAACCGTCCAACCAAGGCCGATGTTTGCCCGTAAAACTTTCCCGCGTGCTTTGCTCATCTCGCGCAGATTGGCATACCCCGGAAAAACGACGCGCTGATTCTCCGGTAAGGGAGCGGCCCAGGCCTGTCGTCGCGTAACGGAGCGAATCCGATCCGCTAGCGCCTTGTCATCCAACGGAGCGCCGCGTGGATCGAACCGGGCGAACTTGTAGAACTGCGTCGCCGTCCGGCATAAGACGAAACAGCGCCGATTGTACACGTCTCCCCGTTGTTTCGATTTTTTCCGGGCATACGCGCGTCCTTCCCGATACTCAAAGACGGTTTGGTTGGCGAACGCAAAAGTGTCGTGGTCGAAACGAAACACCGGCGTCGTCGCGCTGGGACGCGCCGAGGCGACAGCGACAAATGCGCTGAGCCAGCAAAAACCCGCAGTTGTGTGCCAATTACGAAGAATCACATCAAGAGCGATCCGAAGCGGATGTCGTTTTGCTTTCGGTAAAGATGCCGATTCGGCGAAATTTTTCGTAGCGCTTCTTCAGTAGCTCATCAATCGGAATTTTGGAAATGTGTTGCAGATTCCGACGCAGCGCTCGACTCAAATCCCCGGCGACAGAATCGTAATCACGGTGCGCGCCTCCCTCAGGTTCGGGCACAATTTCGTCGACCACGTCGAGTTTCAACAAATCTTGCGCGGTTAGTTTTAGCGCTTCGGCCGCTTCGGCCGCATGACGCCGGTCCCTCCACAGAATCGCAGAACACGCTTCCGGACTGATGACGGAATAGTAGGCGTTTTCAAGGATCAAGACGCGATCGGCAACACCAATGCCAAGCGCGCCGCCTGAACCGCCCTCGCCGATTACGGCGGCGATAATTGGCACGCGCAGCCTCATCATCTCCCGAAGGTTTACCGCGATTGCTTCCGAAATATGACGTTCTTCCGATCCAATCCCCGGAAATGCGCCCGGCGTATCGATCAATGAGATCACTGGCATACCGAACTTTTCTCCCAATCGCATCAATCGCAACGCCTTGCGATAACCTTCGGGATGGGCGCAGCCGAAATTGCGCATCACGTTTTCCTTGGTGTTGCGCCCCTTCTGGTGCGCGATCACGACACAGCGTTGCGTGCCGAGCAAGGCGAGACCGCTCGGCATGGCTTTGTCATCAGCAAAACGACGATCGCCGTGCAGTTCAATCCAATTTGTAAAACACCGTTCGATGTAATCGAGAGCAAACGGCCGCTGCACGTGTCGCGCGATTTGGACCCGCTGCCAGGCAGTCAGATTACTGTAGATTTGGCGCCGCGTTTCGCGAAGCTTGCCCTCAACTGCCTTAACCGCCGAATCGAGATCGACGTCATGCTCGTCCGAGTGATCCCTTAGATCCTGCAAGCGCCGTTCCAGTTCAAAGACCGGTTTTTCGAAATCGAGCGGCTGCAGTTCCATGGGCGGAAGAAAAAAAAGTTACGAAGTTACAAGAGTTACAAGGGGAGAATTTCTTATGAGGTGTTTCATTATCTAACCTTGGTAACTCTTTTAACGGTCACAACCTGATTTCAATCAGTAATGGTGACGGGCGTCTTGTTGTTTACAAGGCTGCTTAGTTCCTCGACATCAGAGGCGGCCAGGCCGAGCCCCGTTGGCGGCGGCGGCTGATCGACATTCGGATGCGCAGCATCGGGCGTGGAATACAATGTGTAACCCGGCGCCCCGGCAAGCCGAATCGAGCGAGTGCTGTTAATGTAATCCTTGCTGCCCAGGCCCACGCGTTTTCCATCTTTCCAAGCCATTGTCTCGGCCACTTTCGCCGTGATTGTCGAAGGCTGTTTGGGCGGTAACTTTGCCTCACGCACGTGGTATTGTCTGAAAAAGGCGCCATGATTGAGCAGCACAACCAGGTTCGCTTTCCGTTGAATTACGATTGAGAACTCCGGGTGCGAAATGAGCAGACGTTCACCAATGCGTAGCATCGTCCCGCTCATATTATTCATGCGCATAATGATCTCCGGCGTCGTTTTTAGCTTGCGCGCAATCTTCGCCAGTACGTCTCCAGGCTTCACGATGTACTCCGTTTTTTCCGGCGATGGGTAACGCGAAAGCAAAATGTCGATGTTCACTTCGCCGAGCAAATCTTTGGCTTCTTCCAGATGCAGCCCGGCAGGATATTTTTGGATAAACGCAATCAGGGCCTCGCGTGCTTCGGCCAGTTTCCCTTCCTGCCGGAGTTGCGCCGCTGCCTGAAACTCGGGAAGACTGATATCCGGCACCGGCTCAGGAGGAACCTCTCCACGTTGCTCCTTTTTCCACGCGATTTCTTCTTTGACGAAAGTGTTGTAACCAAACCAGGCGGCGCCTCCGAAGATGACCAGCGCCAGCAGCAAGACGAGGAGCCACTTCATGGATGACAGAGCGCGATTGTGAATCCGAGCGAAATGCGACCGGTGTTAACGGTCAGCCAATCCCAAGGCGAACCGGAAGCTCGCATTGTTCCAGGCAATCGAAGATCCATCACAACAGGAATCGTCCGTGAGGCGTAAAACGTGCCGGTCATCTAACCAGCTATTCTACGAACCCTCTTTGCCAGATTCCAGCCCCGGGAAGAATCGGTGCCAGAGGCGTCCGATCGTCGGTTCTTCCTCGTTGCTCCAGGTGAAATGGCAATCCTGGCAATAAAACTCCTTGGGAATAACCTTGAGCGCGCAAAGCACAACCACCAGAGCCGGGGTCATGAATTTGCGAGTCATCTGTGGGTACTCGATGTTTGAAGAGCCGCATTGCGGGCACCGAATCAGGGCAGTGGAGATTTCCGGATCAGTTGCCTCCCATTCAATCATAAGATCTTGGGCCCTTTCGAAATCGCTGTCTTCCACCATTACTTTCGCATTAGCTTGCGGACGCGACATGAAGCCGACCTGCTGCAACGGCGCTTCATTATGAACGTCGGCCTTCAGCCCTGCGTCGTGGAAACGTCGCTTCAGGCGCCTTGCTTTCGCGGGATCATTAAACGTGGCAATCGTCACCATAAGTTAGTCGTGTCCGCGCAACCGCATGTCTTCTGATGAAACAACAACTACTGCCCGAGTGCAAGATTTGACGGCGGAAACCATTTGTAGAGCATTAAATAAACAAGCACGCCGGTGACCGAAACATAGAGCCAGATCGGGATGGTCCAGCGCGCAATTCGGCGATGGCGATCCCACCGCCGACGAAAAACCGGAACGAGCGTCAAAATCACCAGAGGCAACGTAACAAAGGCGAGGAGGACATGCGAAGCCAATATCGGAAAGTAGATGGCGGCGATCCATCCCGTGTATCCGGACGATTTTTCGCCGACGTGCACGTGATAAGTGATGTAGCCGACGAGAAAGAATGCGGATGAAACCAAGGCCGTGATCATGCATGTCATATGACGCCGCCATGCGCCATGCCGGATGAAGTACCAGCCCATTGAAATAAAAACAGTGCTCACCAAATTGAGGGAAGCGTTAATTGCCGGAAGATCGGAAATGGAAAACACGTTGAGGCGTTGAAGCAACAGGCCAATTTAGCGCTTTAAGGTTTCAACGCTTCAACGATTTAACGAAAATATGCTGCCCGTTCTCGAAGCCCCCCAGGTTCGGCCTCCTGCACAAGATCGACGATCGATGTGGGTGCGTCGAATCGCTGTGAGCGTGCTGCGTCTGGCGATTCTCGTCGCGCTTTTAGGGATTCTTGGCGGTGGCTGGTACCTGGCGAAAAGAGGCTTCGGCCGGCAGTGGCGCTCCCTGGTGGTCGAGGAACTGCACAAGCGAGGCGTCGAAGCCTCGGTTGGGCGATTGACACTGGATCCGTTCCGCGGACTCGTCGCAAAAAACGTGCGGATTTTCGACTATAAGGATCGCGAGAATACGCTGGCCCTCATCAGCGAAATCTCACTCGATATCAATTACGCTGCGCTAATTCATCGTGAGTCATTTCTCAACGCACTGGATGTGCGGAACGCGCAAATCACGCTTCCACTGACGACGGCGGATGGCCGCACCGAGAAGGTGCAACTCAATAACTTTCGCGCCCATATCTATTTTCCACCGGAGCAAATTTACGTTAGTCAGGCGGAGGGAATTTTTTGCGGAATCCGGATTTCGGCGAGTGGACAATTGATCAAGCGGGAGAATTACAAGCCATCGCCGCCGATTCCAGAAGAAGAATGGCGGGGGCGAGTCGCAATCGTGCGATCGATTGTGAATGAACTGGAGAAGTTCAACTTTCCGGCCGCGCCTCCTTCGCTCCAGGTGAAGTTCGCTGGAGACGTCGCCGACATCGAGAATGCGCGAGTCGAGTCGATGCTGCGCGGCGATCGGTTGCAACGAGGCAATTACGAAATAAGGAACCTGTTTGCCGCCGCCGAGTGGAAGGATCAACATCTGAACGTTACACAGTGCGAATGGAGTGACCATTTGGGCAGTTTTGCCGGCCGCGCTGATTGGAACGAGCAAAGCAACCGCGCGAATTTTCAGATTCGCAGCAGCTTGGATCTGAGAGTTTTTCTCGATGCCTTCGAGCTCAGCGGCCCGCTCGCGGAGGTGACATTTCAGTCATCGCCCCTGCTCGAACTCTCCGGCTCGGTAAATTTCGAGGCGAATCGCCTTCGACCGGAGGTGATCGGCCACGCCGCTGTTGCCCGGTTTACTTACAAAATGGTGCCGTTCTCTGATCTCTCGGTTGATTTTTCCTGGAATGGCGAGCGCACGTTGCTGCGGGACTTTCGCCTGCGACATCAAACCGGGCAGCTCAGAGCGGATCTCTTCGAGGCCCTCGACGATTTTCGGTTAAACGTCGAAAGCACGATGGCTCCAAGTGCAATGCGCGGGGTTGCCTCTCCGGAACTGGATGAATTTCTCCGGCAATGGGAGTGGCAGCGCCCGCCCACTATTCGTCTCGCGATTCGGGGCCAGAATCGCGACCCGGAGAATTGGCGAGGTGATGGAACCATCGCGCTGGAGCGGAGCCGATTCCGCGGTGTCTGGATGAACAGCGCGAGCGCCAGAATTCATCTCGCTGATGGCGCCATCACTTGCCACGATTTTCGGGTAGTGCGCGATGAAGGAACCGGCACTGGTACCTTCACCTACGATTTCAAAAAGCACGAGGTCCGGATCTCCAATATTAAAAGCTTGTTGCATCCCGTCGAGGCAATTTTCTGGATCGACCCCAAGCTTTGGAAAACCGTTCTACCGTACAAATTCCGGCGCCCACCCACCGTTACCGCCAATGGCGTATATCAGTTTCGCGGAGGCAAAGACACGCGCCTGGAGATCAAGGTCGATGACGCCAATGGGATGGATTACGTCTTTCTTGGGAAGACGCTGCCATTCGACCGAGTGGCCGGACGATTGCTCTTCACCAACGACCGATTGCAAATTGCCGATCTCCGCGGCGGCCTTCTTTCCGGCACGCTGCATGGAAAAGCCGACATCTCACTGGCGCGAAATGATCCCCATTATCAAGCGAATATCTCCGTGCGCGGAATCGATTTCCCGCGGCTGACCGATTTGTATTACAATTACAAGACATCGCAGGGGCAAATGAGCGGTACCTATGATTTCACCGGTCTGGGTAGCGATCCGCGGACGATGCGTGGTCGCGGAAAAGTGGAAGTGACCAACGGTGATGTTTTCGCGATCCCGATTTTCGGGCCGCTCTCAGGAATTCTAAATCATATCGTCCCTGGTAGTGGATACAGCATTGCTCACCAAGCGAGCGCGACGTTTAAGATCGATCAGGGAATTATCCATACGGACGATTTCGAGGCATCCAGCATGCTCTTCAGCATGCTCGGCCACGGCGATATTCATTTCCTCGATGACAAGCTCGATCTCGATTTGCGGCTCAACATGAAGGGCCCTGGCGTGCTGCTCACACCGGTTTACAAGCTTTTCGAATACACCGCCACAGGGAGCTTGAAGAAGCCGGACTGGCACCCGAAAAGATTCTGACCGATTGCGGATTGGCGATTGCGGCTTGCGGAATGAGAAGAGCAAGGAATCGATCGCCGGTTCGATCCGCAATTCTGCTAGGCGCGCACATGTCGATCGGTGGCGGCGTGCAGAAGTCGATTGAGCGCGCTCGTTCCATCGAATGCACCGCCATGCAAATTTTCGTGAAAAACAATATGCAGTGGTTCGCCCGGCCACTGACTCGCCAAGAGATTCGCGGCTTTCTCAAGCACACTCAGCGCGACGAATTATTATCGATCTTCGGACACGCGAATTATCTGATCAATCTAGCCGCTACCAATCCCCAGTTTCATGCCAACTCGTTGCGGGCTCTTTCCGAAGAATTGATTCGCGCCGATCAACTAAAACTGCCGTTTCTGGTGTTGCATCCGGGCGCGCATCTCGGCGCAGGCGAAGAGGCCGGGCTGGAGAAAATCATAAAATCGATCGACTGCGTGCTGTCTGGGATTCCCAAGATAAAGACACGGATCGCTTTGGAAACGACCGCTGGCCAGGGTTCATCTCTGGGAAGCAAGTTCGAACAGCTCGCCTACATCATCGGCCGGGTCCGCGAGCCGGAGCGGCTCTGTGTTTGTCTCGATACCGCGCATATTTTCGCCGCCGGTTACAACCTCGGCAGCAAATCAGCGGTTCGAAACACATTCCGCGAATTTGATCGCGTCATCGGACGCGATCGTCTCGTTGCCGTTCATGTGAACGATTCCAAAACGGCTCGCGGCTCACGCGTGGACCGACACGAGCATATCGGCAAAGGCAAGATTGGTCTTGAGGCTTTCCGTTTCATCATTCGCGACCGGCGTTTCCGCGAAATTCCCAAGGTGCTGGAGACGCCGAAAGGCAAGGATTTACGCGAAGACGTGGAGAACTTAAAAACCTTGCGTGCACTCGCCGACGAAAAATGACGAAGGAATCACGAAACCCGAATGACGAAAAGATGCGCACTCTGACTTCGTCATTTACTTGATCAGCCGAATGGTAATCGGATAGCGATAGAACTTCCCTTCACTTGCCTGAATCGAGGCGATAATGACGAGAACCGTGTTCAGCACCCAAAGCGCGATCAGAAGCGGAATGCCGATAAAAACAATGCAGAGAATTAGGGCAACGGCGTCATAAATCAGCATCGAAATCTGAAAGTTGAGCGATTCTTTTCCATGGGCATCGACTTCCGAGGAATCGCCTCGCTTCACCAGCCAAACGATGAGGGGGCCGAGGAGATGCCCCAGAAAATGAAAAAATAATCCGAGCAAAGCTGAGGCGTGGCAAAGCACGCACCAGGTTCGGATATCAGAAGAGGTGCTCGGAGCCGGTGGCGGAGGTGGTACTGGCTGTTGATCCATAAAGTTATCCTTTCAGGCGGAATATGGAGCAAGCGTCCAGCTTGCGGCGGAAAAAGGCAAGTCAAGACTCGCGCCGCTTTCAGCTTTTCACGCGTTCGATGTGGGCGCCGAGGTCGCTCAATTTTTCATCGAGACGTTCGTAGCCGCGATCAATGTGATAGACGCGGCTCACCTCGGTAACGCCGTTCGCCTTCAATCCCGCCAGCACGAGCGCGGCGGAAGCGCGCAAGTCGCTCGCCATGACCGGCGCGCCAAGCAGGCCATCGACCCCGTCGATCACCGCAGTCGCGTCCTGCATCTGCATTTGCGCACCCATGCGTTTTAGCTCCGCGACATGCATGTAGCGTTGCGGAAAAATATTGTCCGTCACAAAACTCGTGCCCTTGCTAGTGGAAAGGAGCGCGCACATCTGCGCCTGCATATCCGTGGGGAAACCAGGATATGGCTCGGTCTCGAGCTCCAGCGCGCTCGCGGCCCCATTCGGTGAGATTGAAATCGCGCGGTCTGCGATGTGAATTGGGAAGCCGCAGGCGGTCAGTGCATCCGTGACCGAGCGAACATGCTCTGGCTCGACCCGCTTAACGGTGACTCCCTGTCCAGAAATTGCACCCGCCACGAGAAATGTTCCCGCTTCAATGCGGTCGGGGATTACATCATGTTCCGCCCCGTGCAGCGCGGGCACACCGTCAATGATGATGCGACGCGTTCCGGCGCCTTCGATCTTTGCTCCCATTTTGTTCAGGAAGTTCGCAAGATCGACCACTTCGGGTTCCTGCGCCGCTCCTTCAACAACAGTCACACCATGGGCAAGCACCGCAGCCATCATCACATTGTCGGTGCCAAGAACCGTCGGGCCGAATTTGCCCTGCATGTTGATGATCGCTCCAGTCAATTTCGGCGCGAAGACCTTCACGTTGCCACCCTCCACCCGCACCGCCGCTCCAAGCGCTTCGAAACCTTTCAGGTGCAGATCAATCGGTCGATCGCCAATAACACAACCGCCTGGCAAAGATACGGTTGCTTCTTTGCAACGGCCGAGCAGCGGTCCAAGCACGCAAACGGAGGCGCGCATTTTGCGCACGACCTCGTAAGGCGCTACCGATTGGATCTTCTCCGCCGTGACACTGACCGTGCCGCTGGCGCGTTCCACCTGGGCGCCCAAGTGGGTCAGAATTTGCAACATGTAATGCGTGTCGCTCAGATCAGGCACGCCACGAACAACACAAGGCTCCGGCGTAAGCAACGTTGCAGCCAGGATCGGCAGCGCAGAATTTTTCGAACCGCTGACCTTGATCGACCCGGATAGCGAGTGCCCGCCGTGAATAAGAATCTTATCCATATCTTGCGAAAAGGAATCGAATCACCCCTGAATAATCGTTTTTCGCATGAATGTCGCGGTATTTTTTTTCCGCCAAGCCAGAAAGAAGCGCTTCGCTCTGGCCGAGGCCGATTTCCAGGGCCAGCAGCCCGCCCGGACGAAGCCGCGCCGGGGCCTGATCAATCAATTCGCGGACCAACTCGTCACCCCGCGCGCCGGCAAAGAGCGCGACCTCTGGATCGTGCAAGACTTCCCGCGAAAGAGTATCTCGATCTTGGGTGGCGATATAGGGAAGGTTCGCAACGATCAGGTCGAACATTTCATTCAAATTTTCAAGAAGATTGCTTTTTCTCAATTGCACGCGTCCACTTAAGCCGAGCCGGGTCGCGTTTTCTCGGGTAAGGGCGAGGGCATCTTCCGAAACGTCCACGGCGAAAATTTGCGCCTCGGGAAATTTTTTTGCCAGACTCAGCGCGATCACGCCGCTACCGGTCCCAACGTCCACGATCTTCGATTTTGGATTCTCGATTCTTGATTCAACCAGTTCCACGAGCTGCTCGGTTTCGGGTCGGGGAACGAGCGCGCGATTGTCGCAGAGAAACGTGTCACCGCAAAATTCCACGGTGCCGAGCAAATGCTGGAGCGGCTCGCCTTCGCCTCGGCGCTGAACAAGTTTGCGCAACGGCGCGAGCTCGGCTTCGCCAAGAGTTCGCTCGAACTCGAGATAAAGTTCCATGCGTGTGCGGCCGAGCGCGTGCGCGAGGAGGTGCTCTGCATTCAGTCGCGGATTTTCGATCCCGCGTTTCTTGAAATACGCGGTCGTCGCTTGCAATACGCCGAGCACGGTCATATGCGTTTCTTTGTCATTCCGAGCGGAGTCGAGGAATCTCTCACTGTTATCTGATCGACCTGCAATTGACGAAAAACAGACAGATTCCTCCACTTCGGTCGGAATGACAAAAGCAGACCGCTTACACGACGGCCGACTCTTTCAGCCGCTCGGCTACATCTGCCACTTGCAACGCCTGAATCAATTCGCCGAGGTCGCCCTCCATCACGCGGTCCAAATTATAAAGCGTCAGACCGATGCGATGATCGGTTATGCGGTTCTGTGGAAAATTGTAGGTGCGAATCTTTTCTTCCCGGCCACCGGTGCCGATCTGACCACGGCGCTGCGCGCTGTATTTTTCCGCTTCGTCGCGCTGCTTCCGCTCCAGCAGACGCGCGCGCAAGATGCTCAGGGCCCGTTCTTTATTTTTGATTTGGCTTCGCCCATCCTGACATCGCACGATTGTGCCGGTCGGAATATGCAGGACTTGGACAGCGGAGTCGGTCGTGTTTACACCCTGACCGCCAGGCCCACCGGAACGCGAGACTTCAATCCGCAAATCATCCGGCTTCAACTCAACATCAACGTCTTGCGCTTCGGGCAAGACCGCCACCGTGGCGGTCGATGTATGAATTCGGCCTTGCGCTTCCGTTGCCGGAACACGTTGCACCCGGTGAACGCCGCTTTCGTAACGCAGTTTTCGAAAAACAGATTCGCCAGAAACGCGAAAGATCACTTCCTTTAATCCACCAAGCTCCGACGGACTCGATTCGAGGTCCTCGGTTTTTAACGCCGCCTCCTCCGCGTAGCGATTGTACATCCGATAAAGGTCGGCCGCGAAGATCGCCGCTTCGCTGCCGCCGGTCCCCGCCCGAATTTCGACAATTGCATCTCGATCTTCATTCTCGTCTGGCGGCAGGAGGCCGATTTGAATTTCGCGCTCGAGATCGAGAACTCGTTCTTCCAAGTCGGGGATCTCGTCGTCGGCCATCGCCGCGATCTCGACATCGCGGGAAGTGGCGAGTTCGCGATTGTCATCCAGTTGACGCCGCGCTGTTTCGAGTCGATCCCAACGCCCGAGCAGTTCCTTGATGCTGGCATGTTCGCGCATGATCTCGCCAGCCCGCTTGCGGTTGTCGAACAGACGCGGATCTGCGATTTCGCGTTCGAGTTGTTCGAAGCGTTCACGTTTGCGTTCAATGAGGGAATTAAGATCCATACGTGTGGCGGCCGCTTTGCGAGCGCCGAAGGACTGCGACCCCGAAAACATTCGGGGCCGCTACAAGCTCAGCTAAGCTTTCTTCTCTGTCCGCACGGCTTTAGTGCTGCCGTAGCGGCGAGCGAATTTTTCGACACGCCCGGCGGTATCGACGAACTTCTGCTCGCCCGTGAAAAATGGATGACAAGCAGCACAAATACCGATCTTAATATCGCGACGTGTCGAGCGAGTGTGGTACACCGCGCCGCACGCGCACACAATATCGGTATCGTAATACTCTGGATGAATGCCTGCTTTCATCTTCAAAAAGGAGCGCGAAATGTAATCGCGCGGAGGTGCTTACGCAAGGGATGAAATCGAGCGACGCATTGCTTGCCGCCTGGCGGCGCACCGTCGGCCGCGCAAAAGATTCACCCGCGATTCTCAACACGCACGGCGAAGTAGTGCGAAAGTTTTCAGAGATCGATGAGTGTGCGCGCGATTTCGAGGGGAGGATTGAAGCGTTTAAGGCCGGCAGCGTTATCGGGGTCCAGATCGGAAACCACGAAGATTGGGCGTCGATTTTGATCGCTTGTTTGCGCAGGCAGCTGGTTGCTCTCCCGCTGGAACAATCGATTAGCGACCAACAGCGCGACGCAGCCCTGGAAATCTGCGGCGCTAAGGCTTTGGTCTCCGCCGTCCCCGACCGAACCTCGCCCCAGCTATTTCGGCTGCAGACGGCCGACGCCGCAGCACATTGGGGCGAGCGTTCTCCGTCGCTCCTTAAACTAACCTCGGGCACGACGGCTGCCCCGCGGGGGATCCGATTCCCCAGCGAGCAACTCCTCGCCGATTGTAATCAGATTTGTGACACGATGGGAATCAGCGATGTCGATCTCAATTTCGGCGTCATTCCGATTTCGCACTCTTACGGATTCAGTAATTTGCTCACACCGCTGATAGCCCGCGGTGTGCCGATGGTGTTGAGCCGGGACCGGCTGCCGCGCGCTGTGCTTGCCGATCTTGCCGACTCCAATGCAACGGTCTTTCCTGGAATGCCGGTTTTCTATCAGGCGTTCTCCGAAATGGAAGATATCCCCGTCCTGCCGAAGTTGCGGCTTTGCATTTCCGCCGGTGCGCCGCTGGCGACGGCCGTAGCGGAGCAGTTTCGGCAAAAATTCGAGCGACCAATCCATTCGTTTTACGGCGCGTCGGAATGCGGTGGAATTTGTTACGACCGCGACGGACAAGCTGAGGAAGACGGTTTTGTCGGGCAACCGATGGAAGGCGTCGCTATTGAGATGGTCGATTCAGACGCGTCAGCGAGCCGGATTCGGGTGCGCAGCGCCGCCGTGGGCGACAGTTATTTTCCTGAATCCGACGAAGCAAAACTTGGCGGGGGACTTTTTGTCCCCGACGATCTGTTGAATAAAACGACGAACGGATTTCGAATCGTTGGCCGGATTTCGGATGTAATAAATGTCGCTGGCAAAAAGGTGAATCCGGCGGAAGTGGAGGCGCATTTGCTGCGTTTTAGCGGCGTGCGTCAGGCGGTTGTATTTGGGCGCGCCTCGATCCTGCGAAATGAAGAAGTCGCGGCATGCGTGGTCGCCGCGCCCGGCGTGAGCGAGGTTGAACTATTGGAATTTTGCAGACGCCAATTGAGCGGTTGGCAGGTGCCGAAGCGGGTTTTTATCGTGGATGCAATCCCGGTGACCGAACGCGGAAAAATCAGCCGGCGCGAGCTCGCACGTCGTTTCGCGAAGCGCGATGAGAGATCGCCGTTGCGATGATCAGGTTCTTGAGTAAAGCCTTCAAAGGAGCTTTGCTTAGTAAAACAGCGGAGGACCATTATGCCGAACTCATCGGGCGAACCGAAACCGACAGAAGAAGGCGAACTCTCGAACACCGAAAATCCGGATCAGACCGACAACGGGGATATTCCGCAGGATCCTGCGGCCCAGGAGTCTGCTACTGATTCGGAACGCGCCGCCCAGTCCGAGGATTGGTGGAGCGCCTCACCAGTCGGCGAGTGGGCTAAGCCCGCCAATGCCAGCTCCATTCCGGCTGCGGAAATCGATCCTTCGAAGGAGTCCGCCACGGCGGATGTCTATTTTTGTGGGCGTACGACCTTGTTTCCCTTGAATCGCGCGCTTCAAGCGATCGCCAATGAGGAACTCACAGGCGTGCTGCGGGCATACTCGGACCAGGAACCAATCGAACTTTTGGCAAAGGACGGGACGATTGTTTTCGTCACCGCTCGAGATCCCGACCTCTATTGCCCGGAGGCGCCTGCCGCTCTCGCTAACGTCGACGCGGAAATTGTTGCCCAGGCACGCGCCGAGCAGAGGGAAACGGGAGCGCCGTTGTTTCTTACTCTTGCCCGGCAGGAATCGATTCCGCGCCAGCCCGCGATGGAGTTGGTGCAGCATTATGGGCAAAAACTTTTCTCCCAACTTTGGACCGCGCCCCGGGTGTGGATCATGTTCGAAAAGAATGCCGAACTGTTGAGTGATGCTCCCGAGATGCCTTCGGAGCTAACCGTGGACGACTGGGCGCTCGAGACCTTGCGTTTCGTGGAAAATCTCGGTCAACTGGTAAGCTGCGATCCAACGTCGATTCCGGCTTACACGAAAGACGGTTTTGAACGTGTTCAGAAACTGAAGCTCACCTCCGACGAGGCGCAATTTGCATCGCAATTCAACGGCATCCGGTCCGTTCAGCAAATCGCCAAAAATCTGCGGCTCGATTTGAAATCTACCCATCTGATGCTGTTCCGATTCCTCGCGCTTGAAATTGTGGAATGCTGGCCTGCCAGCACGGCGCCAAAGCCAGAGCCGAAGGGCGTCCTTCAGCGTTTCAAAAGCCTGACCGGACGCGGTCGTTAGCACCAACTCCCGAAAGCTCTTCGGAGCGGTCGCTTCATGAAGAGAAGAGTTCTCGTCGTCGATATCGGCGGCACGCGCGTAAAACTGCTTATGTCGCGGCGCAATCAACGTGAGTTTGGATCAGGGCCGCGGATGAGACCGGAACAATTGATCAGGAAACTGAAAGAGGCCATGCGCGGATGGAAATTCGACGTGGCGTCCATCGGTTTCCCCGCCCCCGTGCGCAAGGGACGCATCGTAGGGGATCCAAAGCATTTGGGTAAAGGGTGGGTTGGTTTCAATTTCGCCAAAGCACTTGGCGTGCCGATACGCATGATCAACGACGCGGCCATGCAGGCGCTTGGCAGTTATCATGGTCGCGGACGCATGCTCTTTCTTGGACTTGGAACCGGCCTCGGGTCCGCCTTGGTGTGCGAAAAGACATTGATGCCGCTCGAGCTTGGCGACCTGCCGTATCCCGATGGCCACATTATCGAAAATTATCTCGGCGTTCCAGGCTTGGCGCTGCTGGGCGAAAAAAAATGGAAGCGAGAAGTGATCTACGCTGTCGGGCAATTGAAGCGATGCTTCACTGCGGATTACGTCGTGCTGGGTGGCGGCAATATCAGGCGGTTCGACAAACTTCCTCAAGATGTTGAACGGGGACAAAACGAGAACGCGTTCCTTGGCGGAATACGCTTATGGGAAACAGACCCCCGCGCGCGCCGCCCGAAATGGCGCGTCATGTGACGTTCATCAGCTTTGACGATTTTAACTTCCTGTGAAATGCCAGGGAGGGGAGTCGAACCCCTAAGGATTTCTCCACCAGATCCTAAGTCTGGCGCGTCTGCCAATTTCGCCACCCTGGCTCAAATTCGCTCAATCTAGCACAAACTCTAGTACAAATGGCGCCAACCGTCTCGTTTTGCCTTGGTAAAACGGCTCTTACACGCGCACGACTTACACTCCGGCGGATTTAGTGTGAGCGTTTAGATCGGAGTCAGGTTGCTTCGACGAGGCTTGCCTTGCAGACAAGTGACTTTGAATCGCACGCTTGAGTTCGGGTCAGATGCCAAACGACCGGCGTGCCGAGCGGAAGAAATCCTGCTAGCGATTTTGCAACGTTATCATGTTTGGCCATTTCTAATTTGGGCGGACGAAAAAGCGCGTCGAAGCGCAATGGGCTACGGTAATGACGAAGTTGAACAATCGAGAACCACTCCACCGAGCGCGTTTGCTTGACCGCTCCGCCGCTCCTTTCTAGAATATGTGTTTGCCGCGTGCGCCTGCGGCAGACGGCAGCGGTCTTGCCGAAGCCGTTCGGGATGCGGCAAGCGGCTCACGGGCCGATAGAGATATCAACGCGATGGACTTTGCCTGGTCGGACCAACAACGAGAGCTACTGGACGCGGTCGGCCGTTTCGCCAGCCAGCAACTTAACTACAACATGATTGAGAACGACCGGGACGGCGTTTTCAACCACGACGCTTGGAAAAAGTGTGGCGCCTTCGGCATCCAGGGCCTGCTCGTCCCTGCCGAGCACGGCGGGCTCGGCATGGATCCGCTCACCACCGTGGCCGCCCTCGAACGCCTCGGGTACGGCTGCAAGGACAACGGGCTAGTCTTTTCCATTAACGCGCACATGTGGACGGCAATCACTCCACTCGTCTATAGCGGCTCCACGGCGCAAAAGAAGAAGTACCTGCCTGGCCTTTGCGACGGCACACTCATCGGCGGCAACGCCATGAGCGAACCGAATAGCGGCTCTGACGCATTCAGTCTTGCCACCACGGCTATCAAGCAAGGCTCCAAATACGTCCTTAACGGGAGCAAGATCTTCGTGTCCAACGGTCCCGTCGCCGACCTGCTCGTCGTGTTTGCCACGGTGGACAAAGCGCGCGGACCGAACGGAATCAGCGCGTTTCTTGTCGAGAAAGATTCGCCGGGAATGAATGTCGCGCGCAAGCTCGAAAAAATGGGATTGCGCACGTCACCGATGGCCGAAATTTTCTTCGAAAACTGCGAGGTGCCAGAAGAAAATCTTCTTGGTAAGGAAGGCAGTGGCACTTCTCAGTTCACTTGGGCGATGACCTGGGAACGCGGCTGCATTCTGGCCAGCGCGGTCGGGTCGATGCAACGGTCATTGGAGAGGTGCGTTCGTTACGCGAAGGAGCGAAAACAATTCGGCCAGCCGATCGGCAAGTTCCAGTTAGTGGCCAGCAAAATCGTCGACATGAAACTGCGCCTCGAGAGCGCTCGGCACATGCTTTACCATTGTGCGTGGTTGCGCGGCCAAGGCAAGAGCGCATACCTGGAGGCCGCGATGACCAAGCTGCACATTAGCGACTGCTGGATTAAATGCTGCGAGGACGCGATCCAGATCCACGGCGGCTATGGGTACATGACCGAGTACGAGCTCGAGCGCGAATTGCGCGATGCGATCGGCAGCAAGCTCTACTCAGGTACGAGTGAAATGCAGCGGAATATCATCGCCTCGCTGCTACTGTGATTGCAACGCCAGTTAGTCGATGAAGATTCTAGTTCCGTTCAAGAGCGTGCCCGACCCCAACGACGCCGCCGTGCCGGGCGCAGGGGGTTCGGCGAGCAAGTCGGTGATCAACCCATTCGACGAAATCGCCATCGAGGAAGCGTTACGGATTCGCGAACGCGGCGATGCCACGGAGATTGTGGGTGTCACGATCGGGGCGCCGGCGGTTGACGAACAAATCCGCGCTGCGCTGGCCATGGGCGTCAATCGCGCAATTCGCATCGATGATTCCCGCACGCTCGATCCGTACGCCGTAGCGCGTATTCTCCGTGCGGTGGTCGAAAAGGAAGTGCCGCACATTGTCATCATGGGAAAGCAAGCCGTGGACGACGATTCGAACCAGGTCGGGCAGATGTTGGCCGCCTTGTTGCGTTGGCCACAGGCGACGTTCGTCTCGAAGATCGAGTTTCTAGACAACAAGACGCGGGCCCGTTGCACGCGTGAGACTGATGGCGGTCTGGAGGCCGTCGCAATCGAGTTGCCGGCGATAATCACTACCGATCTTCGCCTCAACGAACCCCGTTACGTGTCGCTGCCCGGCTTGATGAAAGCGCGCCGCGGACCAATTGAGATCTTAACCTGCGATCAACTGAGAGTGGCGGTGCGGCCTCTTACTACTGTGCTCTCCATAGCGAGTCCGCCTAAACGCGCCGCTGGCACACGCGTCGACTCAGTCGAAGAATTGATCGCGAAGTTGAGGCAGGAGGCGAAGGTGCTTTGATAACGCGTTGAATGCCCGTTAGAAAGCGCGCCACGAACGCATGGTAGAAACCCTCGTACTGATTGAACACGATCGCCACTGCGTGAAGCGCCCATCGCTGCACGGGATCACGCTTGCGCGACAACTTGGGGGTGATTACGCGCTACTAGTTCTGGGCCAAGGATTAGACGAGATCGCCGCGTCTTTGGTTTCTTACGGCGCGTCCGCTGTGGTTGTCGCCGATGATCCTGCATTATCGGAACCATTGGCCGATCGTTACGCGACAGTAATAGTGGAAGCGGCACGAAAGCATGGCTCAAGGACCGTCCTCGGTACTTCCTCGACGTTCAGCAAGGACGTTCTGCCGCGCGCCGCCGCCCTGCTTGATGTTCCGATGGTGACCGACGTCCTCGCAATCGAAGAAAAGAACGGCTCGACGTGTTACCGACGGCCTGTCAATGCCGGCAGCATGTTCGCGACAGTAAAACTGGAGAGTGACCGGCGTGTGCTCACGGCGCGTGCAACTGCGTTCGAGGCGCCTGCGGCAGACGCAGCGGCTTGTCCTATCGAGCGATTCGAGTTTGACGCCGCATCGCTTTCGAAGGGGATGGAATTCATCTCCCGTGAACAACGCATATCCGGCCGGCCTGACCTGACCGAAGCTGCCGTCGTTGTATGCGGTGGCCGGCCGCTGAAGGACAAGGAAACATTCGAGCGACTCGTTGGCGGACTGGCTGATGCGTTAGGCGGCGCGGTCGGTGCTACCCGCGCGGCCGTGGACGCGGGCATGGCGCCTAACGATTATCAAGTAGGACAGACTGGCAAGGTCATCGCGCCGCAGTTATATATTGGCATTGGCATTTCCGGCGCGATCCAGCACTTAGCCGGTATCAAAGATTCGCGAGTCATCGTCGCGATCAACAAAGACCCAGACGCGCCAATTTTTCAGGTGGCCACTTATGGACTAGTCGGCGACCTACATCAAATAGTCCCACAATTTGTCGAGGCGCTCCGCCGAGGGTAGGAGACTGCTTAAAAGGTTCTTCCGTGCTGTCATTTAGCGAAGCTAAACACCTTCGACCAATTTTCCGCTGTAGGCTGCCTGAAATCTCAGAACGTTTGATTCGCTCCAAGATGACAGGCTTTTTGGAAAGCTTGTAAGCCATGAATGACGCCACTCGCGAAGTCTTCGGCAATATCGCGCCTTGGATGCGGGTCCTGTTCTTCGGCATCATGGCAGTGAGCATCGGCTGGCCCGTATGGCAAGTCTGGAAACGAGCGCGGCTTTGGCGGAAAGGACAGAGTGGCGGGTTTGAGCATAGCTGGAGGGTGCGAATCCAACGGCTCATTGTTTACGCGTTGGCGCAGAAACGTGTTCATCGCAAGTCGTTAGGCGCCTTGCTCCATCTGCTGCTCTTCAGCGGGTTCGTTGTCCTCACGATCGGCACGACGCTGTTGGCGATCGCTTACGACGGCCCATACGACTTTCACCACGGGTGGTACTATCTGATCTATGAGCTAACGATGGACGTCTTTGGCGTCGCATTTATCCTCGGCTGTCTTCTGGCCATGTATCGCCGCGCTTTCCATCGAAAGCCGAGCCTTGGCCACAACAAGAGCGATTGGTGGCTGCTAGGATTACTTCTCTCGTTAGCTGTAACCGGCTTTGCAGTGGAAGCGCTGCGCATGCATTACACCCACGTCCAACCGTGGCTCGCACATTGGTCAACCGTC
>JBKOWV010000159.1:0-4513 GCA_046724585.1 Verrucomicrobiota bacterium | reverse complement strand
CGGCCGGTCTTGTGCACCGATGCGAGGATGGCCGCATCGTTGCGGGGAACCAGCGTTCGCAAATCAATGATTTCGGGCTTGATGCCGTCCCGCTCGAGCAGACGCGCGGCTTTAATCGCGTCGAGAGTCGCATAGGAGCAGGCAACGATCGTCACATCGGCGCCTTCGGTGACAATACGCGGCTCGCCGAGCGGAACGGTGTAATGGCCTTCGGGAACAGGCCCGTGAATGTTGTGCAACCAGCGATGTTCGAAGAACACGACCGGATTGTCGTCCTCGATGCTGGCAATGAGCAGCCCTTTGGCGTCGTGGGGGGTCGAGGGCATGACGACCTTGAGTCCCGGAATGTGCGCGAACCACGCATGCAAGCTCTGCGAATGCTGCGGACCTTGCCCCCAGCCGCGGCCGATGATCATCCGGAGTGTCATCGGCACCTTGGATTGGCCGCCGAACATGTAATGCCATTTCGCGGCCTGATTGCAGATTTGATCCATCGCGGTCATCGCGAATTCGAGCCGCATGTGCGTCATGATCGGTCGCATCCCGACCAGGCATGAGCCGAGCGCGACCCCGGTCATGGCGTTTTCCGCCACGGGCATATCGAAGACGCGCTTGCTGCCGTGCTTTTCCTGCAGACCTTTGGTCGTGCCGAACACGCCGATCGGATCGGGCACGCCCAAGCCCATCAGATAGGTATTGCGGTCCCGCTCGAGGCAGATGTCGATGGCCTCGTTGATGGCCTCCGCGAACTTGAGCTGCCGGTTGATCATGAAGTCGACCGATCAGGCAAAGATGTGCCGGTTGAGCTCTGTGCGCGACGGGAACGGGCTCGTCTGCGCAAACGTGACCGCATCGTCGATCTCCGCGGCAATCTCGGCATCCAGTGCCTCGTGCGTGGCCTCATTCATCAGGCCGTCGTCTTCCAGCAGTTTGCGGTGCAGACGGATCGGACATCGCGCGACCCAGGAGTCGAACTCCTCCTGCGTGCGATATCCGAGATGGACATCGCCGAGCGGGCCGCAATGTTCGAGCCAACGGTAGGTCATGAATTCGAGCAGCGCCGGGCCGCCCTTATTGCGAATGTAGGCGATTGTGTCGCCGGCGACTGCGTCGACTGGCTCAACCAGCTGACCATCATGTTGCGAGGTCCTGATGCCATGCCCGCGCACCAGCTCGGCGATCGTGCGGTTTGCCGGCTGGCGCTCGGCGAGCGGCGTGTTGACTGAGTAGAGATTGTTCTCGCAAACGAAGAGCACGGGCAGCTGATGGACTGCCGCGAAATTCACGCTCTCATGAAAGACGCCGGTCTCGGTCGCTGCATCGCCGAAGAAAATGACTGTGACAGCGCCATGATCCTGCAGCATCGCGCCGAACGAGGCACCGACGCCGATCGGGATGGTGCTGCCGACGATCGGTACGCAACCGAGAAAATTGACCGAGAGGTCGATGAGGTGCATCGAGCCGCCCTTGCCCGAGGCGCATCCGTCGACCTTGCCGTAGAGCTCGGCGAACATCGCGCGTAGGCTGCCGCCTTTTCCGATGTAGTGAGCGTGCGAGCGATGCGCGCTGATGACGTGGTCTTCCCGGCGCAGGTGTCTGCACACCCCGGCAGCCACCGCCTCTTGGCCGATGCTGAAATGAGTGGGACAGCGCATATCGCCTTGCGAGTAGAGCGCCTGGATGCGTTCCTCGACGCGGCGAATCTTCAGCATCGAGCGATAGAGTGCGAGACGCACCTCGCGCGAGGCAGCCGATGGCTCCTTCCGCTCGAGCCTACCGGCCGACGAGACGGAGCGAGGCGAGATCATAGTCATGCGTTCAACGTCCGCTTTGTCATGTCAGCAGACCCCCCTCCACATCGAAACGATGGCGCTACGGTCGCTTCCCTGCGGAAGTGCCCTAGCCCGCATGCCGCGCCTCCCGGTGAGGCGACGCAATCCGGCCGCGCGCATGGTGCATCCACAAGGCAAAAGCGTCGTACGGGACCACGCGCGGCATTGCAAGCAGCCTCTCGGCCTCGAAAGCCGCAACGCCCGCACCTTCGCCTAGAACGAGCCCGTCGACGTCAGATCGCGGCAGTTTCACGGCATAATACGTCCGCAACCGCACGCCATCCCCGGCAAACCCGAAGTCGAATGAGAATTCGGTAAATCGGGTCACATCCGCAGCAGCAACCGCCACCGCAAGTTCCTCCTCCAGCTCTCGCACCAGCGCAACGACTGGTTCCTCGCCGGCCTCCACGGCGCCGCCAAAGCACCCCCAATGGTCCGGATAGAAGATGGCTGGATTGGAATCTCGAAGCTGCATCACGTAGCGTCCGTCCGATAACTGCAGGAGGGCGGCGGCCGCATGGGCCGGCCGTAGCGTGGCCCGGGAGCCGAGAAATGCACCGGAGGGATCTGACACGCGCGCGCCCCGCTCGCAGGCTCAGCCCCGCATTACGAAATCGGTCGACAGCGTTTTGAGCTGCGGTAGATATTTGCGCCCCCATCCAACCATTTCGCGCATGCCTTCTTGCCAGCTGACCTGTGGCTCCCAGCCTACATCGCGCTTGATGGCGGAGCTGTCCAGCCAATAGCGCGAATCTTGGTGCTGGCGGTCGCCGGTCACCTCGCAAAGTTGCTCGAACGGCATTTTGAGCGCCTCGGCCGCCAGCTCGACGACCCGGCGAATCGAGGTCGGATCCTTCGGTCCGGCGTTGTAGACAGTGCCGAGCGGCGCCTTTTCCGCCACCAGGTAAATGGCTCGGGCGAGGTCACGGTTATGGATGTAGGATTTCTCGGCCCGGCCACCGCCGTGCAGCGGGAGCTTGCGGCCGGTAAGTCCGCAGAGGACCGCCTTTGGAATGACTCGATGAAGCTGCTGGCCGGGTCCGTAGGCATTCGACGGACGGACGATGTTCATTGGAAACTTCAAGTAGCGATGGATCGAAATGAGATGCATGTCGAAAGCAGCCTTCGACGCGGCGTAGGGGCTCGTTGGCTTGATCGGCTCATCCTCGCGCGCGGCATGCTCAACCGAACCGTAAAGCTCCGAAGTGCCGATATGAATGAAACGTTCGAGATAGTCGCGCGACTGGAGCTGCTCGCACAGCTTAGCGAGCGCTACGCAATTCGTCTCGAAATAGCGCCATGAATGTTTCAGTGAGGTCGCGCCTTCGCCTTGGGCGGCGAAATTGATGATCACCTGCGGCTTCTCGCGGTCGAGGAGCTCCATCAGCAGATCGAGCTCGTAATTTATGTGGTAGGCATGATAACTGTAACGCGGATCGCCGTCGCCGATCCCCAGCGTGAAGCATTCGTATTTCGGTAGATTGCGACCAACCGCGATGACTTTGGCGGGATCGGCATGGTCGAGCAGATATTTCGAGGTGTGTAGCCCGAAAGATCCGCCCCCACCCAGCACAGCATAAGTCTTCTTCATCCTCCGCGCTCCTGATGATGCTCGCGGCCGGGCTCAGCGCTCCGCACCGTCCACTCGGGATCGACCTCTAGAATCGTCCAATAATAGTCGCCGGTATAGCCCGCACGCTTGAAGAGCTCATACCACATTTCGGGCTTGCCGAAGGTCTCGGCCGTGAGCACCCAATCAAGGAAGACATCGCGCTCGTCATCGTTGCGATAGGCGTCGACCTGCACATAGCCACGCCCCGGCGCGACCCGATCGATCTCGCGCACCGCCTCGACACAGGCGTCGTAGCCGAGATTATGGATGACGTTGATGCAAACCGCCGCATCGACGCTGCCGCTCGCGAAAGGCAGCTGCTGCGCGCTTCCGCATACGATGCGACCGCGGACATCAGGGTGGCAGTTCTCAATCGCATACTGGGAGATTTCAAGCCCCCACGCTTCGAGGCCGGGCACCACCGCCATCAGATCGCGCATGAGAAAGCCCTTGGCGCAGCCGATATCCAGCACGCGGTCTCCAGGCTTAAGTCCGAAATGCGCCGCGATATCGCGGGCCACTGGAATCCAGCGTCCGTCGTAGCGGTAGCCGCCATAGCCTTGCTCTCGGGTGCCGTCAAAATATTCACGGCCGAACCTGCGGGCAATAATCCGGTTCTCCGCCTGTCCTTGCTTGCGAGCGGTGAGGTTACGCTTTGCACGTGGATATCTGGCGAGCAGATTGATCTCAGCCACTGGCTTGAGCTCTCATGTCGGCGAGCGTCGCTGCCAAGCCGTCGTCAAACGACTTGAAGTGCGTCTCAGGAAAGGCGCGCAGCAGATTGGTGATATCGAAATGCCGATGCGTCTCCGGGTTCTGCCGCGGGGAAGGCACGATTTCGACTGGCCGCCCGGCGCGTGCAACAATGATCTCGGCGACCGTGCGAAAGGTCTCAGATTTGCCAGTTGCCAGATTGAGCAGGCCGCTCGACCCATGCAAGACGGTCTTGAGGATGAGGTTCACCGCGTCAGCTGCATACAAGTGGTCGCGAGTTTCCTCGCCATTGCCGAACAGCGCAATGCGTCCGTCCTTGAGCGCCTGGCGCAAGAACCGGTTCGGACCGTAGGAA
>JBKOWV010000020.1:0-4258 GCA_046724585.1 Verrucomicrobiota bacterium | reverse complement strand
GTCGCTTACTCGATGCGGGAGCGGAACGGAACGTCTTATTCGTTTGGTTTGCGGCTTTGGGAAATCTACAACCGACGCTTGATCGAGACAGCAAGCGGGCAGGAGCAGCTCGTTACTCACTACGATTTCTTTTTCGGAGATGCGGAGACTGAACTGCGGCGAATAGCGCATTTCGCTGGTTTGCCGGATGCGAAAGTCGAGAGCGCCGCGGCGCTGATAAAAACGCAAAGACGCCACACCCATTTCACGATTGACCAAATGATCGATGCCCGCGTCTCCGGGGACGTGATCAAACTTTATCGCGCTTTGATTGCCGAGGCCGATCGAGGCGCCAATGCATCGGCGAGCAAAGGGAACAAGGCGAAGTTAGCGGACGCTTCGCAAACCGCGAAACCGGGAGAAGCTGATTTTCTTCCCGGAGCGGTCAACCGCCTGGATGCTTCCGTTCCAGAAAGGATTGCGCGAATTGAGTATCTCGAGCGCGAGCTCCTGGCGCAAGCGGAAGCCCGCCACAGGGCCGAAATGGAGAAACTCAGCGCTCATCTTGCGCAAACAGAAGCTTGGCACAGATCGGAGGTCGAGAAACTCAACGCCCACCTTGCGCAAGCGGAAGCTCGGCACAAGACCGAAGTCGAGCAATTGCGCCATCGCGTTACAGAGATGAATCAGCTTCTTCACGCCAAAAGCATTGGCCTGGCGGAGAGCGAAGCTCGGGGAGACGATCTAGGGAAGCGTTTGCGCCACCAACTGCAGGCTACCAGGAAGCTTTCGCGGCTTTTGGATGAGGCTGACGACGCAGCAGCGCGGCTTCGCGCTTCGGTGCGCTGGCAAATTGCAAATCCGGTTGCTGCCTTAAAGGCAAAACTTTCTCCCTCGCAGTCGCGGGGCTCGTTAGGCTACGGGCATTTGGAAAGGATCGTCTCGGCTTATCGGCAGTGGCGGGACACCCATCCCGAGATTGCTGCGACTGATGAGCAAATACGGGGCCTAATTTCAGGCGCAGCTTCAGTTCCGGCAGAAAAAGAAGCGGCGACCGCGACATCGTCAGTACTTGTTTACGAACCTCCTGTGCTAACACGTCCGATTGCGTTTCCGGTTCACGAACAGGTCGAAATTTCGATCATCATTCCGGTGTTCAATCAGTTCCAGTTCACGCAGGCCTGCCTGGCTTCGCTCCAAGAACATCAGGGAGGGGAGCGCTTCGAAGTTATCGTTGTGGACGATTGCTCAACGGATGCGACCGCTGAGATCGTTCCGCGGATGGAGGGTGTTGTGTATGCGCGCAACGCGACGAACTCCGGCTTTATCGCCTCCTGCAATCGCGGTGCGGAAAAGGCGCGCGGCAAATATCTTCTTTTCTTAAATAATGACACGATCGTTAGGCGTGGCTGGTTGAGCGCACTGGTGGATACCTTCGCCGAAGAGCCGCAAGCCGGTATCGTCGGCTCAAAACTCGTTTACCCGGATGGCCGTTTGCAGGAAGCAGGCGGGATCATATGGCGAGATGCCTCCGGATGGAACTATGGCAAATTCGATGACCCGGAAAAACCTGAATACAATTATCTCCGCGAGGCAGATTATTGCTCAGCGGCTGCGTTGATGGTTCCGAGAGCGCTATTCCAGAGCATTGGTGGCTTTGATAGAAAATATGCGCCGGCCTACTACGAAGATACCGATTTATCGTTCAAAGTTCGCCGGGCGGGTTACAAGGTTCTGTACCAGCCGCTGAGCGAGGTGATCCACTACGAAGGAGCAACTGGCGGTACCGATCTCTCAGCCGGGACAAAAAAGCATCAAGATATTAACCGCTCGACCTTTGCGAAAACGTGGGCTGTTGAGCTGATGACTAAACCGGCCATCGGTGACTTGACATTCCTGCGGCGGCCCCGAAAGCCTTCGGGGAAAAACATTCTGGTGATTGATCATCATCTTCCCATGCCGAATCGCGATTCAGGATCGCTCCGAATGTTCCAAATCGTCAAGCTCCTCCACGAGCTTGGGCATCGCGTCACGTTCATTCCCGATAATCTGGCAAACATTCGTCCCTACACGGGCGAGCTGCAAAAACGCGGAATCGAAGTTGTTTATTATCCTTATATCAAAAAAGTCCGCGACTACCTCATGTCGCACGGCTCTGAGTTCGATGCCGTAGTGCTCAGCCGGTGCGACTTTGCGCGCAAGCACATCGCCGACGTTCGCATGTTTGCGCCGCAGAGCCGGATTATTTTTGACACGGTTGATCTTCATTTTCTCCGTGAAGACAGCCAGGCACGTCTAACCGGGGACTCCGAAGTGCGACGGAAGGCGCAGGAGAAACAGCGGCTCGAGCATGAACTGATTGATCAATCCGATGAGACTTGGGTCGTAAGCCCCGTCGAGCAGCAGTTGCTCCAGGAGGAGCGGCCCGACAAGGCCATCCAAGTGGTTTCCAACATCGTCGAGATTCCCGGGTCAAGCACGCCCTTTGCGCTGCGCCGGGACTGGCTTTTTATCGGCGGGTTTGAACACACGCCAAACATCGATGCTGTTCTGTTTTTCGTGCAGGAAATTTATCCGCTGCTGAACGAGCATCTGCGCGATGCCAAATTTTACATTATCGGCGATAAGGCGCCGCCCGAGATAGTTAGCCTGGCGAGTGAGAGGATCATTGTCGCGGGGTTACAGACAGATGTTCGTCCCTTTTTTGATAGCGTAAAGTTATCAGTTGCTCCGTTGCGCTTCGGCGCGGGCGTGAAAGGCAAGATCAATCAAAGCATGGCTTTTGGCGTGCCGGTGGTCGCCACCTCATTGGCTGTCGAAGGGATGGCGCTTCAAGACGGTGAAGATATCCTGGTAGCGGACGAGCCGGAAGATTTCGCGCGGGCCATGATCGAGGTCTACGAATCGGAGGACCTTTGGAATCGGATCTCTGAGAACGGCATTAAGAAAACACGCGCCCTCTATTCAACCGATACCGCGCGCAAGAAGCTGGAGCTTTTGTTCAGCGAGGAGCATCTCAGACATTTAGAGCGATCGACCGCGATTGCACAGCGGACATGGCGATCGCGGCGACAAGCTGATCTTTGTTCCTACGAGTGAGTAACACCGACCGAGCGAGAGCGATCACAGGGAAAATCAGCGCGAACCCGAATCCCATCCCTTTTGGGCAAGGCGAAGTCGTGATTTCATGGCAGACCAACGATCCCGCCGGAGGAGAGGTTCGTGTTTCAACCTCGCCCGGAGATGAAAAACTGGTCAGCCGAGGCCGCTCTGGGCGAACGGAGATCTCCTGGGTCGTGGATTCGACGGTGTATGACTTTCGCCTTTACGCTGTGAGTCAGCCGGAGACGCCGATTGACTCGGTAAAGGTCAGACGGAACAGCGACGACTCCTCCCATGCGCTCTTGCGCGAAATCGCGACCAAGGTAACGCGGGGAACAATCGACATAATGGAACTTTCGCAATTCATCGCGAGAGTCATGCGCCGTTGCCTGCACAGCGGAAGGTTTCGCGAGATCTTTCGTAATTGGGAGGGACACGGTTTTCATGTCACGCCGGTGCATTTCTATCAACCGATTCCTGACACCCGGTCCTTGCCTGAAAGTCTCTGGAATAAACCAAGCGAACTGGTCGGAATCGACATGAATGACGCCGAGCAGCTCGATCTGCTGCGGAACCAATTCCCAAAATTTCGCAACGAATATGACCGGTTTCCGGCCGAGCCAACCGGCGAACCGGGCCGTTTTCATTTTAAAAACGGTCTCTTTAATGGCACTGACGCGCTGGTCGCCTATTGTATGTTCCGCTACTTTCAACCGCGGTTGATCATCGAAGTTGGCAGCGGGTTCTCTTCCCTCGTCGCAGCCGAGGCTATTACAAAGAATAAGAACTCAGCGCTGATCTGTATCGAGCCGTTTCCGCTGGATTTTCTCCGCCAAGGATTTGCCGGATTGCATTCCTTGATAGAGAAAAAGGTGCAAGACATCGACCCCGACTTCTTCTCACAGCTCGATTCCGGCGACATCCTCTTTATCGACAGTTCTCACACGATAAAAATTGGTGGAGACGTCAATTATCTGTTCTTGGAAGTGTTGCCGCGTCTCAAACCGGGCGTCATCGTACATGTCCACGACATTTTCCTTCCGTTCGATTACCAACGCAAATGGGTGATGGAGGAATTTCGCTTTTGGACCGAGCAATATTTGCTCCAGGCATTCTTGACGTTTAATTCCGAGTTCGAGGTGCTGATGGCGAATAGTTATCTTGGCCACTACCATAA
>JBKOWV010000043.1:0-4971 GCA_046724585.1 Verrucomicrobiota bacterium | reverse complement strand
CACCTGGATAATCAGAACATCTCGTGAACTACAAAATCCATCATCTCGCTGTATGGGTTCTTGTAGTCATACATTTCTTTATCGGATTGGGATGGTACGCGCTCTTTGGCGAGGCGTGGTTGAATTACAACGCCCGCACCATGACCGACATCGAGCCGCCTCGCAGCGCGGTTCCGTATTTGATCGCGATCGTTGCGGCAATCGTTGTCAATTACGCACTGGCCTGGCTGTTCGCAAAACTGCATGTCGCGCACGCCCTCACCGGATTGCAGATCGCGCTCGCTTGCTGGTTTGGGTTCTTGTTTGTCCAATACGCGAGCATCTCCGTGTTCTCAGCGTTCGAAACAAATCCCTGGCCGCTCATTCTCATCAACATGGGGCCGCCCTTTCTCGCCTTCGCCATTAGCGGCATCGTCCTGGGCGCCTGGCGCCGCCGGGAGCCGTAGCCGCGGAGATTATCTTCGGCGCGCGACCAATGCTGGACAAGGCCGCGCCCGTAGCCAGAATTATAATTTAAACCATGGATGATCCGATCCTTGTCGCTCAATCGGCCAAGCCGATCTATTTCCTGCCCAAGATGGCGAACCGCCACGGCTTAATCGCTGGGGCGACGGGCACAGGGAAAACGGTGACGTTGCAAACGCTCTCGGAAAATTTTAGCGCGCGTGGCGTACCAGTTTTCATGGCGGACGTAAAAGGTGACCTCGCGGGAATGAGTCAGATCGGCGGGAACAATCCGAAAATCGTCGAGCGCGCAAAGGAGCTCAAGATTGCCGATTTCAAAGGCGAAGCCTGCCCGGTGGTGTTCTGGGATGTGTTCGGCGAACAAGGACATCCCGTGCGCGCCACGGTCTCAGAAATGGGGCCGCTTTTGCTTGGGCGCTTGCTCGAATTGAACGACACCCAGGAAGGCGTGCTCAACATGGTGTTCAAGATCGCGGACGAAAGCGCGCTGCTCCTTCTCGATCTGAAAGACTTGCGCTCAATGTTGCAGTACGTGGCGGACAATGCCGATCAATTCCAAACCCAGTACGGAAATATTTCGGCCGCAAGCGCGGGCGCGATCCAGCGCAACCTGCTCGCGCTCGAGTCGCAAGGCGCGGACAAGTTTTTCGGCGAACCAGCGCTAAATCTCGATGATTTGATTCAAACGCAGAACGGGAAAGGCGTGATCAATATTCTGGCGGCTGACAAGTTGATGCAGCAGTCGCCCAAAGTTTACGCCACGTTCCTGCTGTGGATGCTCTCGGAGTTATTCGAGAATCTTCCCGAGATCGGCGACCCCGAAAAACCGAAGCTGGTCTTCTTCTTCGACGAAGCGCACTTGCTGTTCACCGACATCGCGCCGGCGGTCAAACAAAAGATCGAGCAGATGGTACGACTGATTCGCTCGAAAGGCGTTGGCGTTTATTTCGTTAGCCAAAATCCGCTCGACATTCCCGACGTCGTGCTTGGCCAGCTGGGCAATCGGGTGCAGCACGCGTTGCGCGCCTTCACTCCGCGCGATCAAAAAGTGGTACAAGCCGCCGCGCAAACGTTTCGACAGAATCCGAAATTGAAAGTCGAAACGGTGCTCACACAGCTCGCAGTTGGCGAAGCGTTGGTCTCGATGCTGGACGAGAATGGCAGTCCGCAGATCGTAGAGCGGGCGAAGATTCTTCCGCCGCGCAGCCAGATCGGGGCAATCACGCCGGAGCAGCGGAAGCAAATCATCAGTGCATCTGTCCTGGCTGGGCATTATGAGAAAGCAGTCGATCGCGAATCTGCTTTCGAGAAATTGAAAGAGAGGGCGGGACAGAAAGTGGAAGCGGCCGACGCTCCGACCGCTGCGCCAGGCGCATCAGTTCCGGAAGGAGCGAAACCATCTTTCTTCGACACTGTCGTCTCAGTTTTTCAGCCAAAGGTTGGCCCGTGTGGGGGCATCCACGATTCGGTGGCGACCTCAATGGCCAAGAGCGCGATGCGTGCTGCGAGCAGTCAGATGGGACGACAAGTCGTGCGCGGAATTCTGGGAGGAATTCTCGGAGCCGGCAGTCGACGTTGATGTAGCCGCTCCGCTCCGTCGGAGCGTTTGGATTTTACTGGCACGGCGACAGAGCGCCGTGGCTACAACGCAAAAATCGCCGGTGCGCGTTCTCGGCGACCGGCGATTCTGTTTAGTTTGATGACTATTCCTTCTTCTGCGCGCCCTTTGCAGCGCCCTTCTCGCCTTTTACCTCGATGTTCGTGGCCGTCATCGTGTAATGAACGGTTACCTTATCGCCGACCTTCATTTCGCCGCTCGCTTTGGTATTGGCATCGCGCGCGATTTCCCAGCGATCTTTGCCTTTCTGAACCGCGATCATACTGTCAGTCACTTCCAGGATGGGTCCGGTCACCTGATAATCCTTCGTGCCGGCCGCTAGCGCCACGCTGCTCAGCGCAAGGCTCACTGCTGCTAACAAACTGAGTGCTTTTGTTTTCATAGTGACCGATTAGAGCGCTGCGACGCCGTTCTATTCAAGCGTTTTGTACAGACTGGGGAGCGCCCTGCCTGCCCGCCTGCGTGCGGGCGCCTCGCGTGCACTGTTCGGCGCCATCGCCGAACAGCTCCTTTTCATTCAGCCATCGGTTGCGGCATCGTCTTCGCCCCAATGCGCAAAATCAGCGGCCAGCTGACCTTCCGGGTTTCGTGGGGATCTCCCCACACACTGCGAAGCTCATCGGTTATCTGTTCCAACGGGTCGCTGCCTCTCACCTCGATGAATCGTTCCGTCGAAGACCATGTTCCAAGGCAGCCGATCAGATGATCGAGGTCCCACTGCGTGGTCATTTCAATTTTGGGCGGCTCGATTCCGTGAAACGGGAAGGGGAGGTCGGCGAAGTGCTCAACGAGCTTGCGTTCCGGCGGCCAGAAAGGCCCGACCCCTTCATGGTAGTATCGGTTTACGATCTCATCGATCGCCGGCTCGATCCGTAACAGGTTGTAAGCCGATGCAGCGAAGACGCCATTGTTCTTCAGCACGCGTCGCACTTCCTCATAGAAGCGTGGCAGATCGAACCAGTGCAGCGCCTGCGCGACCATGATCAGATCGACGGTCCCCGATTCAATGCCGCTGTTTTCTGCAGCCTCGACACGATACTCGACGCGCTCGTGCGGCTGCGCGTTTGCGATCTGCTTCTCGCTCGCGTCCGTTGCGATCACGCGATCGAACACTTCCGCGAGTTCAACCGCAGCCTGGCCGTTTCCGGTTGCGCAGTCCCAAGCCAACGCGCGATCCGGCGCAACACTGCTGAGGTATTCGAATAGCGCGTGCGGGTACCGCGGCCGGAACTTCGCATAATCAGCTGCCTGCTTCGAAAAATGATCTTTGAACCTCATACCCCAATTCCGCCATCTGCGGTGGGCGTCTCTCTGCTGCGCGGCTGCGCGGCAACTGGATGCAACGTCACGTTGCTATTGCTTCGGCGGTTCGGGCATCGTTCTTAGCCCGACTCGCGCGAGGTATTCGTCGGCTTGGAGAAGATCTGTCCCGGCGCGCTCGATGATCTTGAGCAAATTATCCATCGACGAAACTTCTTCGAGCTGTTCGGTCAGAAACCACTGGAGGAAATTGATCGTGATGTAGTCGTTCTGTTTTCGCGCGAGTTCAACGAGCCCGTTGATTTGATTAGTGACATGAATCTCCTGATCGAGCGACAATTTCACCGCATCGCGGGCGGTCTTGAATTTCGATTTGGGCGCATCGATACCCGGGATCACCACGCGCCCACCGGCATCGACGATGTATTTGATGAACCGCAGAGCGTGACCTTTCTCTTCTTCCGCCTGCTGGAAAAAATGCTGCGAAAGTTGCGGCAACGCCTCGGCCGCAAAATGCGCCGCAATCGCGTAGTACTGCAACTCCGCGCTGAATTCGTATCCGATCTGCTCATTAATGGCGTCGATAACTTTTTGACTCGTAAGCATAGGAAACCTTTCTGCTAGATTCTCTTTTGTCTTTAGCGCAAGAAAGCGCGAGGATCAATGCGTCTATTTCTCGCGAAAAGTTCCGGTAATTTTGCGTAGTTGTTCATTCTGTTTTTGCCAGCGGGACTTGAGCGTCCAAGCGAGGATCTGTTGAAAATGGTCGCCGTCGTCCGCGGTAGTATGAAGAAAAACAACGTCGGTGCCGTCTTTCGTCCCGCTTAATTCGTCTTGCAAAGCGGGATGACCATCGATCGTCAGCGGAACAGGTTCACTTGCTGACGCGTTCTTCATTTTCTGCAGCATCCGATCGCGTGTGATTTGGTGATAATTTTCCAGCGTCAGATTGCCAACCGCAGCTTTCGCGTCGGTTATTACAATCAAATACATTTCTTTGCTCTTGCCGCCGACGTGCAGCGATGCCTGCTTGTTGAGCTCTGGCAGTTTCGTCCACGTACCGGGGACCGTGACTTTGATTTTGCCATCATCAGAGGCGATTTCCTTTCGTTCAGTGGAAAGGCGATGCAAACGTTCGCGATCCGACTGGATCATGCTGACAAGCAGCGGAATGCCCATCACACCAAGTGCGATGGCGATGTAGCCCACAATAAGTCCAGCGGTGGTTATTTCCATTCCGCCGAGCGCGCCGCCTGATTTTGCGAATCTTTGAACGAGCAACGTGGCCGCAAATGACGGCGGGGATTGCAGTAAAAAGCCATCCGCAAAAAAATGAAACAATTGCTAAAACGAGGCTCCAGATGGCGGTCGGCGCAGTAGAAGGAGCAGGGCTGGGTGCAGAGGGCGGCGGTGGTGGCGTTATTTGATCGGCCATCGCGCCGTTGTACTGAACTTAGGAGCGAAATCAAGCTGCCATGCGGCGTCCGTTCCGGTGACGTCGTCATAAGCAACAACCCCGTCGCCTGCTTCCAAGCGCGGGGTTTACCTCTTGCGACGATTGACGCCGTGCTGGAGTAGGACGCGCAACGCAGAAATGTAAAAACCCCGATGAGATAAACTCACCGGGG
>JBKOWV010000053.1:0-14008 GCA_046724585.1 Verrucomicrobiota bacterium | reverse complement strand
GAGCTACAACCGGAAGAAGGATTGCCAGGCGGGATGCGGCGTTTATTGCACCGCGGAGGCCTCACTGGCCGTGAGCCATCCCCTGCAATACGTCGGCCGGGAAGTGGCGGGGATGCTGGCAAGTCGGGTGTCAAGGATGCGACGCGGCGAGCCCGAGCGCATTCGTGATCTGACGCCCGCCCAGCAAGACGAAGCTCCGTTTTACGAAGCCCCGGCGGCCGCGGCTTCATTTGGCAGTCGTTGTCAGCAGGGTAACTGTTTGCGGTAAATTCGATACGTCTTGTATCTGGTCGCGCCGATCGCTTCGAGGAAGCGATTGATCATGAAATTATCCTCGAGGGTCATGCTGATCTCACCGGTAAGACCGCGTTTAACTGATTCGTCCATTACCTGAAGAACGAGCATCTCGGCAATCCCGGCGCGGCGATATTTTTCCACGACTCCAAGAGCGACAAGCCGGCCAATTCGTATTTTCGTTCGATAGTAAAGGAGTTTTAGGAGGCCAATTGGCAAACCAAACCAGGTCAAGCGTCCATTGATGCGGCGAAGCGCGACATTGATATCGGGAACCGCGATTACGAAAGCAACTGGCTCATCGCCCACCTCCGCAATCAATGTTCCCTCCGGAACGAGCAATGGCTTCATTTCCTTGGCCATGTGTTCCGATTCCGCTTCGGTGAATGGAACGAAGCCCCAGTTTTTCTGCCAGGCCTGATTGTAAATGGCGCGGATACGCAGACTTTCCTCGGCGATCTTTTTCAGATTGATCGGTCGGATCGTAAAACCCTGCTTGCCAGCACGCGCCATGGCGATTTTTCGAAGCCGTGCGGCCGGCTCGGGAAATTCCGAGAACCACCACGCATACCAATCCTTGGCTTTGGTAAAACCGTACCCTTCGATCAAGTCAACGTAGTAAGGCCGGTTGTGCGCCGTGAGGAGAGTGGGCGGATGTTGAAAACCATCGATGAGCAGTCCGCAAACATAATTGGTGGAGTAATCGATCGGCCCCATCATTTCGGTTCGGCCTTTTCGGCGCATCCACTCGCCCGCCGCCGCAAAGAGCGCAGCTGCGACATCGCGATCGTGGATGCACTCGAATAAACCGAAGCAGCCAACGCTAGATTGATGAAGCGAGTTATAATTAGGATCGTCGCTCGCCATTATGCGGCCAACGATTTCGCCGTTTCGCCGGGCTAGAAATAAGGCGGCGTCGCCGTGTTTGTAAAAAGGGTGTCGCTTGCGATCAAGGAATGCTTTGCGCTCAAGGATCAATGGCGGCACCCACACGGGATCATTCCGGTAGATGCGCCACGGAAACTTGATAAATGCATTGCGATCCCCGCCCGAGCTGACTTCTGAAATTTCGATCGCCGCCACGAATAGACCTGCCTAGGCCGAATCCGCCCGTGCTCTCACGAGCGTGAGCAGCGATTGAGACATATTTTCCTGACGACGAATCAGATAAACGAGCAGCAAATTGAAGATCGTGAGTTGAATCCAGAACCACCAAATAGGTTGACCAACCAACAAGAACCCGAACAAGAGCAGCATCCGCGTGTTCGTCATCAATAAACTCCACCACCTGAACATTGGCCGGGCAAAAGCTTGATAGCGCGCCCTTAGCCAATCCGGAATTTGATCGGGAAATAGTCGCTCGACCAGGTCGCGCAAACTTTTCAGACGCGGCGACAACATTTCCTGCTGACGCGTAAAATTCAGGTGTAAAGCCAGTAAAAACTTATACCACGCTTGGTGACGCCAGCTCAATTTTCGATAGTCGGAGAGCAGGGCGGATGAGGAGCTCGAATCCGTGCGCTCCCGTCCCTTGATAAAGAAAAGGTAGCAGCTGCGATAGTAATCGGCCGCGGCTCCCTGCAAGGCGTGGCTGAACCCGGCCGGAAAAGCAATCAGGGCCACGACCAGAAAAGTGCTTTCGTTCAAACAGCGAAAACCCAGGTGGAAATAGAGATTTATCCAGATGATGTGATCGACCAGACTATCGATGACGCGGCCTTCGCGGCTCCCTCCGCCGGTCAGTCGGGCCAGCTGGCCATCCGCATTATCAAGCGCATTGGCCAAAACATGAAGGACCATGCCGGCAATGTTGACGCGTAGATCGCGATAATAATAAAGGTGTCCGGCGATAATTCCGCATACCCCGCCAAGCAGTGTAACGCCTGCCGGAGTCACTTTTAGTCTCGCGAAAAATTGGGCGAGCCAAAACCCTACCTTGCGATAAAAATAAACATCAAGGAAGCCTTCGACTTCGCGGGCCTTGTAAGTCGCTTCGACGGGCGGAGGCCCTTCCGCAAGCTGCGTCCCCATCAAAAATCTGATTTGATCGAAGACTTAGACATTCTGCAAGGCCGCGGGCACAAGAGTGTCCTCGAGAATATTGAGCGCTTCGTCAAGATCGGCGCGGGTGTGTTTGGCGGTCACGCAGGCGCGGAAGCAGACCCGATTGAGCGGCACGGCGGGATAATCGACCGGAGCCACCCATAGACCGCGCTGTCGTAATTCATGGCACAGCCGATACATGCGTTCGCGTTCGCCGATGACGATGGGCATGACGTAGGTGGTCGAGCTGCCGGTATCGATGCCGAGGGCGCGGAGTCGCGCATGAAAGTAATCGGCGTTTTCCCAAAGCTGCCTGCGGAGTTCAGGTTGGCGCATGCCGATTTCAAGCGCTTTGAGCGTCGCCGCGACGACGACCGGCGGCAGCGCACAAGAATAAACATAAGGATGCGCATAAAAGCGCAGATATTCGAGCGTCTCACTCGATCCCGCCACAAATCCTCCCAGCGCGCCGAACGCTTTCGAAAACGTTCCGTAAACAAGCGGAATGCGATCTTCCACTCCAAACTTCTCAGCCGCCCCGCGGCCATTCTCGCCACAGGCCAGCATGGAATGAGCTTCGTCTACGAAAGCACTGCCGCCGTGCGATTCGGCAACGCCGATCAATTCCCTCAAATTGCCGAAATCGCCATCCATCGAATAAATGCCCTCCATGATGACAAGCTGCCGCCGGCCTTGTTGCCGGGTCAATGCGGTGTCGAGCGAAGCGGGATCGTTATGCTCGAATTTCTCCGTGCGACACCGGGATAACACCGCGCCGTCACGCAAACTGAGGTGGGACCGATTGTCGAGGATGGCCACATCCAATTTTCGCAGCAATCCGGAAATGGTGCCGAGGGCGCCACCAAAGCCGCTGTTGAAAAGCATGGCGTCTTCACGGCCGAGAAATTTGGCAACCCGGCGCTCGAGTTCGCGATGCAAATCAGTCATGCCCGAAAGTACCGGGGCGCCGCACGCCCCCAGGCCGTGGGTCTTCAGCGCTTCGTGCGCCGCCGCGATGACCTCGGGATGGTTGGCGAGGCCGAGATAATTATAGGAGCAGAGGTTTATGACGGAGTGCTGTTTGCCGTCATAATTAATAGTGGTGCGCGCATCCGCCGTGGCGAGCATCTCAGGCTCATACAATTCGCGCGCCCACGCGCTTTCGCGCACCCACTTTGTAAAGTTGGGCGGCGCCTGAAGAGGATCATTACTTTCCCCGGCGGCGAGGAAATTACTCAGGCTCAGCTTGAAGGGGTCTTGGTTCTGGTTCATCACCTTATGGCAAAACTCCGCGGGCGCAGCTTCAATTCCGCGCGTCGCAGGATTCCATCTCGGGGCTGCCACTCTACCAATTTTCGGATTTGGGACAAGAGTTTAGTGCACCCGGCTCGCCTCGCCCCTGGCGCTCCCATATCGAGAGAGCAGCGCTACTTTCGCGTAGTCCGAAATATGTAGTCCCAAAGCGGCGAGCTGATGCCGTACCCAACGTGATCATCCTTGTAATGATGGCGGAGATGATACTGCTTCAACCAACGCGACACGCCTCGCTTCATCTCGAAGTGATGGATGGCGTAATGGATCGAGTCGTAGCAAACGTAGCCAAATCCAAATCCAGCGGAGAGGGCCGGCGCGAATCGTCCAAGGGTAATGGCAAAGAGCGCCCAAAATAAAATCGCAAGCGGAATGCTTATGCTTGGCGGCATGACTAAACGCCGAGCATCGTTGGGATAATCGTGATGAACGCCGTGAATGACGTAGTGCAATTGTTTCCCGAAAGCGGTCTTTGGTTCATAATGAAAAATGTACCGGTGGATGATGTATTCAACAAAAGTCCACATCAGCACACCGAGCAGGAACAAACCAACCACTGCCAGGGTCGACAATTGGCTTTGCCAAAGCGCCAAATAAAGCATATAACCGACGACTGGCAGGTAGAGTACCAAAGGCGTGGCGGGATGCACATGTGACAAAAACTCCATGAAATCGCTTTTGAACATTCGAACGGTTTCGTTCTTCTTCGAAATGTAATGCCGCTCCGCCATAATTAGAAATTAATTGGCCTCGCACTGAGATCAAGGCTGCCGATTTGGCTGGCTGTCATGTCCAAAGGCCGTGCAGTCCCGCGAGTGCGGGATTGTTTCATTCGCTCGACCCGGGAAAACAGACTGTATCGCTCGTCAAAGATAAATTGGAGCAGCAGTCGGCTCCACGACGTGTGATACTTCAGATTATCGTAAAATTCCGGAGCCATTGCGCGCAGCTTCGGCAAATTGTTCCATGGAATTGAAGGCAGATCGTGGTGCTCATTATGATAGCCCATGTTCAGGGCCACGCGATTGATCGGTCCGTAATAGCTGAATGTCTCCTGGTCGAAATCGTAGGTGTAATGTTCCTGAATCCATCGAGCACCCACCGGGTGCAGTCCGATGGAAAAGAAAAACGCGGATACGAGATAAAGAAATCCAGGCCAGCCGCAAAAATAAATAACGGCCGCGTCGTACGCCGCCGCGGAGGCGAAATTCACGAAGAACCACCGGTCCCACATCGTAATCGCCTTCAACCGGGGCGGCCGGGTCAGTTGGAAAAATGGAAAAAGCATCAGCCAGATCGCCTTGCGATACCATTTATTGCCGACCAGGCGCGCCTCCCAATGATTCGCGAGATCAGCGTCGTATTCATAATCGCCCTGATGCGAATGATGCTTCAAATGATAAACGCGAAAACCCATCGCGCCGGGCGTCAGATTGGGGAGATCGGCGATGATGGCCACCATTTTGTTCCAGCCTCTATTCCGGAAAATCAGATTATGGGTTGCATCGTGGATGATCACGTAATTGGCATGATTGGCGAACGCGCCGATGCAATATGCGACCAGAAGACTGAGCCACCAATAGCCGAATCCCAGTGTGCCCATGCCGTATGCGATCGCCGTTTGCATCATCACCAGCGACAGAGCGATCAATGCGGTCCACGGATTGCGCACCATTAACTGGCGAACTTCCGGATGCGCCCTGATGATCGCCCTCGCACGGCTTGGATGGGGCTGATCAGACTCCGATTGATGAAACGCGGCCTGCATCGATTTTGATATTACCACAAACGAACTCTGCTGACCCGATTTTTTCAAGCCACCAGCGGCGCGAGTAATGTGGACGGCGTAATGGACATGATCGTATGAGGTCATACGGTCGGAAATCCGCGTCGCACTAATCGACGTTTACGCAAACGCTCCAGAGTGACGCGTTTATCGGTGTGGCAAAAGAGCGGGCCGCGATGTTTCTGCCGCCCGTTCATTGCAAGCTCACGTTGGCGGCCCCGAAGCTTTCGAGGCTGCGCTCTAGAATTTCTTACTCAGGGCAACGTACCAGAAGCGGTTACGGATCGAGTAGAGCGACGTATCGTAGTTGTCGTTGAACGCTCCCAGAACCGTCGGTGGCATGCGGTCAAACGCGTTGACCACGCCCGCCGTGACCTTGGTGCCCCACAGCATCCGCTGCCAGAAGCTCTCCTCCGGCACGGCCGTCACTGGCGCTGGCTGCTTGCCACTCTTGAAGTCCTTCCCCTCCTTGGAGTAGCCAGGAACAGGCGCTTCCACCGGCGGCCTGACAAACTCGTAGCTCGCCTGCAAATCGAGCGTCGTGTACTCCGCCACCCGCCGAGACAGCACAAACTGTCGTTGCTCGTCCGGCGGGTTTATTTGCTCGTTATCAGCAATGAAGCTTGGATCATCCAGGTAATCGCCGATGTAATTGCCCTGGGCAATGAAATCAATAATCCCGGGCCCAAGTTTATATTCCCATTCCAGGCGGACAAAGCCCTTGTTAAACGGAATCGCCCCGGGCGCCAGCGGAAGCGAGCCGTTGTTATAGTTGCCCACGAAGTCCTCGAAGGGCAGGCCCGGACCGGGCGAGATCTTCCAGGTAAAGAAGTGGTTGTAGCCAAGAGTAAACGTAAACTTGCCGAAGTTCGTCGTCGGCAGCTCGTAATTGGCCGCTACATCCACGCCTTGGACGAAACGGACACCTGCGTTGTTAGTTACAGAATCGATTGCCAGCAAATTGCCGAAGCTATCACGGGTTATGCCAAGGCCCGTGCCTCCGGGGCCTTCAACGGTTCCAGAACCGTTGCCAAAACCATCCGGATCGACCACGCCCTGCGACAACAGGATTTGCGAGAAGTCGTCCCCCTCTACGATCACATTCGTGGTGTAGATCTGATACCAATCGGCCGTTATCGTGAGGCCAGGCACGAATTTCGGCGAATACACGATCCCGGCGGTCCAGTTTGTTGTTTCTTCCGGCTTGAGATTAGGGTTTCCACGAATCCAGACACCTTCTGGCGGCTGGAGCGTGGTTGATCTGGCCGGGTCGAAAACGAACGGGAAGTCCTGAAACACCGGGAAAAAGAGATCGTCTGGCTGTGGTGACTTGAACGATGTGCCATACGTCCCGCGCAGCAGCAAATCTGGGATCGGCCGCCAGCCAACCGTCACACGATGGTCGGTGCCGTTATCGAACCTGCCGAAGGCATGGGGGAAGCTCGTGACGTCAGGTTGACCGGGAGTTGGATTTGTCAGGTCATGCACCGTAAACTCTTCGTAGCGGAGGGCGTAATCCACCTCAAAGTAATTGACGAACGGAACGTTCATCGTTGAAGTCACGAATGGGATCTTGATTTCACCAAACCAGGCGTTCACCACCTGCTGGAACTTGGCATTAGGCGTTGCGCTGAACCCGAGCTGATCGCCGGCCGCCTGCACCGGATCGCCGATCTGCTCGTCCTGCTGATATCTATGGACATAACCACCAGCCACATCGATTCCTCCGTTCCACAAGGTCGGGAAAAGATGCGCGTTGAGGGTCACGTCCCACACAGCAGTTTTATTCCGGAAGAATGAGTGGCCGAGGTAGGAAGACTCATTTGCCGCGCGCACGTTATCGTAGGCCGCGGTGCCAATCGGAACCCCGGTCTGGAATTCGGGCGCCGTGGGATCTGTGTTATTGTAGATCGGCGCCACGCCAACCGTAGGCGCGTTCTGGCCAATGAACGGATTGAAGTTCCCCGCTATAATCTGGTCAGATATCTTGGTGCGCACGGCATCGCCGCTGTCGATTTCTTGCTCCTCGTAACGTTCATAAACAATGCCGGCGTCATATCCAAAATGGCTGATCCAGTCGTTGTCCGCGAAGTCGATGTCACCTTTCACTGCGACTACCCAACGCCAGTAATCTTTGTCGAATGTGCTTACACGGTTACCCAGTTCTTGTTGGAGGCGATACCCCACCGAATTGAGATCGGCACCGAATGGGTTAAACGGTGAGAGTTCTGCTGAGTCCCCGCCTTCCTCTCTTGGCCCAGAAAAAAGGGTAAACGGAGCGCCCGCTATAGCGTTGTTCTGTCGGTAGTGCGTATACAACATGTCGCCGTAAACCTGGAGAGCATCGCCAAATATCTTGTATCGCCCAGTCACGTAAGTCAGCGACTTTTCGATCGCTGGAATCGACGGCGTAAACGCTTGGAAGTTGAATCGGGACGGATCAACTCCCGGGCCAAATTCCCCGGGGCCCGGGTCGTCGGGCTCAAATCGCCGGTAGCTGGCTGGAGTCGGCGCAAATTCCGAGAGATCGTTGAGAACAAGCGCTCCGGTCGAGAAGGTGCTAACCCGGCCAGCAAAGGTGGGGCTGTTGTTATTGAAGCCGCCGAGACCCAACCCGGTAACACCGATAGGAGGATTATCACTGACGAATGGATTATTGCTCACGTCCCCTGTCGTGGAGATCGTGCGATCCCTCGAAGAAAGCTCTGCGCGATTGTAATATTCAGCGGCGGCAAAGATGGCTACCTTGCCATCCAAACCGGTGACGCCGCCGCGAATCCACGCCTGACGCGTATTCGCGTCGCTGTCCGTGGTAGTTCCATAACGGACCTCAAACTCGGCGCCTTCATATATCGGACCGTAGTCGCGGATGTCATTCCACATCATAAAATTGATCACGCCGGCGACCGCGTCCGAGCCGTAAATGGCCGAGGCGCCGTCCTTCAAGACGTCAACCTTCTGAATCGCGCTGAGCGGGATAAGATTGACGTCCGGGGCCTCGGTCCTTAGCCCTCCTGCAGTGAGGCGCCTGCCGTTCATGAGGACGAGCGTGTTTTCTGGGCCAAGGCCGCGCAGATTGATGTTGGCAGAACCATTGCCGCCATTGGCGTCATTTTCCGTCTCGGCGTTCCCGACAAAGGTAGGAAGCTGACGCAATCCTTCGACCGGCGTATTGCTGCCCGATTTCTGGAGCCACTGAGCTGTGTAGGTTGTCGTCGGAATAGAGGATTGCTCTTGCGCGGTCGGAATGTTCGAACCGGTAACGATCACTCGCTCGGCTACCGCCTCCACTGCCGGACCAGGCGGCGGGGGCGCCTGGGCAACCGCGTTTGATGCAAAAATTAAAGGACATCCGGCGCCTGCCACGAGGGCGATGCGCACGAATCCGAATTTATTTAGCACGTTTTTTATCATTAGTTTCTCCATTGGTTTTTTGGTTAGGTTTGCACAATCGAGTTGACCCTCGGGCTGCTCGTTTATGTGAGGCGAGAGTATCCCGGTGGTGAGCTATGCCGTTACGACATAAATCCGGCAATTTCGGCCACGACTCCGAGTGCTGGGCCAAAGATATGGCTTTGCAGTTTCGGGCCCCGGCTTTGGGAAATTCTCCGCCGACGCAACGCCGCCCGCGATAGGCGCTCGGCCGAGCCCCCACCTGTCTTTCAAATGCTCGGCTAAAAGCATCTGCGCTTTTGAATCCAACAGAGGCGCTCACACTCTCAATGGTAATGCGAGGAATTCGCAATCGTCGTTGCGCTTCTCTGACACGAGCACTAGCGACAAACTCCGCTGGTGTTGTGCCGAAAGAATGCTTGAACAGACGAGCAAAATTTCGCGGGGACATACATGCCCTCTGAGCGAGCGCCTCGATTGAAAGATCCTGATTAAGGTTGCACAAGATCCAGGCAGCCAGATCAGCGAAGCGCTCGGATGAGTCGACCTGGAACTGTAATGGCTCAGAGTACTGTTCTTGCTCGCCTGATCGTTTAACGTGAACAACGAGTTCGCGCGCCAGTTTCAGAGCAACCTGACGACCGTAATCTTCCTCGATGAGCGAGAGCGAAAGATCAACCGCTGATGTGGCGCCGGCGCAGGTGTAAAAAGGACCATCCTTTACGAACAGGCGATGGGGGCTAATCCGGAGTTTAGGAAATCGGAGAGCAACATCCCTGGCAAAACGCCAATGAGCGGCGACTTGCCGGTCATCAAGCAACCCCGTCGCTGCGAGTGCATAGATGCCGCTGCCGAGAGTTGCGATCCGCCTTGTCGCCGGCACTTGGCGACTCAACCACTTTGCGATCTTCTTGTTTAGTTTCGAATTCTGAATCCCGCTGCCGCCCGAAACGATGATAGTGTCGAGCGGCGGTGCATCTCTGAAATCCAGCCCTGGCGTTATGACGACACCACATTCCGTCACACATGGCGCGCCGCCGATGCCCAGGGTTAATGGTTGGTAACAACGCAATTCGTGGCCATTAGTGATTGGGAGCTTTGACCGGGAAAAGGCCTCAGCCGTCTCCATCAAATCGGCAGCGGCCATCTTCTCGAATACAATCAGGCCGACCGTTTTTGGAGTCATGGCTTCGGCGGAGTAATTCAACCAAGGTCTTGATCCAGCTGTCTAGTCACAAGAGCCACTTGGGGATTTTCGACAAGCCCACTTTTGCCTGCCCTAAATCGCACTCCTGATAGAACACGCAATCGCTTCCGGAACGGCAACCGCTTACGTGGAAAATTTTTGTTTTCATATTCATGGATTGAGGTGTGTTTTTCTGAGTATTGGTTTTCGCGGGCTAAAATTGTCCCACACCCTGTAAAGCAATAACGGGCTGGAAAACGGCTCATCCGATCCCGAAAAAACCAAATTCAAAACTCGGCTGTCTCTCCGGCTCGTGCCGGCTGTGACGATCCTCGTTGGCATCCACGGCGCGATCGCTATCAGGGCAACGCGGCTGTAGCCGGATCGATGATCCCGGCGGATGGGAGCGAGCAATACGTCAACGTCGCCCGGTTGGATCACGGTTCAAACTCATCTCACAGCTGCTGCCGCAAACCGATCCCCCGACGTTCGTGCTCGAAAACACGACCTTCGGCAGATTGTTCATCTGTTCGGCCACAACTGGATCATTGTCCGTCGCGTACGGTGTTGGCCAATAGCTTGCCATGAGGGCCGTGCTGCCTCCGCGTATAATACTTAGGAACGATAAACGCAACGGGCATTCCCACCATTACGATCAGGATCAACATACCGGTGACAATATTCTGCAGAACAAACGGTCGATCAGGAATGCGGCTCATCGGAACAACGAGTAGATTCATCGTCAGCCATATAAGAAGCCCATAGGCGACGCCATTGAGGACGCGGCTCTTTGCGAGAAAGGAAAAATACGGATACACAAAGAAGAATAGCGCTGCCCACGAGAGAGCGATGGCCAAATGAAACACGATGCCGAGCCCCGCAGTCAGCCAACCGCCGTCAAACGCGCTTCGTTCGAGCGCGCCGCTGGCAATGTATTGAAAGAGAATAACGGGATTCGCCCCACCCATGAGATATGCTTGAGCGGCGGCAGCAATGCCGTCCAGCAAGCCTGCCAGCAACCCGGCGGAGAGAATTGTGTGGAGTGGAGTAACCATTGTTACCAGGAAAGATTGGTGGTTTTTCCCGCAGAGGCTCGTTCGAAAAACGACCTATCGTGTTCATATGCTTGCTCCAAGTCTTGAACGTCAATTTTGTCCATTTTAAGCATTGCTTCATGACTCTCTTCGATTCCTTCAGACCAAGTTTCTTCGATTTCAGCACAGTGTTTCCGCTTGGCCGATCGCGGATACACTTTCACCATGATTGATTAAATTGATGATGTCTCGCGCATTGCGGCAATAGCCACTTGGGAATGAAAGGACATGCCAGTTTTGCTTCCGCAGCGAGTACTTCTGATTGCGTTGTTTGTTGAGAATACGCGTGGAAATGGAAGAGTAATTTCCGGGAAAGCCAGGGGAGGAGTTGCGCTATGTCCGATAAGAAATCGCGTCTGAAGAAAAGGCGCCGACGTTCGATCATAGGGTTCGAAATGATTCGGCTGGACCGCACGATAGCTGAACCATTGCACCAGCAACTTTACCGCCAAATTCGAGATGAGTTGAAGTCGGGCAGCTTTGACGATGGCTCGTCTCGGCTTCCGTCCTCCCGTGCCCTAGCCATTGACCTGGGAATCTCGAGGCTCACCGTAAATCTTGCATTCTCGAAACTTCACGCTGAAGGCTATATTCGATCAAGGGCCCGTTCCGGAACATTCGTGGCGGACTCTCTTCCCGAGACTTTCCTGAACGCACCGAAGCCGGAGGTCCGTCGGGAGACACAACGCTCACCTCGCGTTTCTGATCGGGTGAGAAAACTTCCCGATCCGCGTGTTGGAAAAGAGTTTGATCTCGGAGCAACCAACGCGCCAGGGGGCGTCTCGCTAATCTCCGGCATTCCCGCAGTGGATGAATTTCCCATAGCGGTGTGGGAGCGGCTTAGAGCACAGGTTCTCGCTAAAAAGGGAGCACATTTATTGCGTTATGCCTCCAACCGCGGCGACGCTGACCTGCGCAAGGCGATCGCTGCCTACTTGTGCGATTTTAGAGGAGCCCACTGTCACGCGGATCAGATCGTAGTCGTAGGGGGAATGCAACAGGCGATGCTCATTAGCGCAATGGCTCTGCTAAATCCGGGCGAGGCCGCGTGGATCGAGGACCCCGGGTATCACCAAGCCCGAAGAGCCTTTGTCTTCGCTGGGGCGACAGTTGTTCCAAGACCAATTGACCAGGAGGGAATCGTGATCGCGCGGCCGGGCAAACAACCGCCCCCGAGAATCATTTACACGACGCCTTCCCATCAATTTCCCCTTGGAGTTACAATGAGTTTCCGGCGAAGGACCGCGCTTATCGACTTTGCGCGCGTCAGCGGTGCTTTCGTTCTGGAGGACGATTACGACTCGGAATTCCGCTTTACTGGTCCGCCCCTGCCATGTTTGCAGGGACTTGATAATTCGGGTCGAGTCATCTACGCGGGAACCATGAGTAAGATTCTTTATCCCTCCCTGCGGCTGGGCTATCTCGTTGCACCAGAGCAATTGGTAGATTCCATGGCCAAGATCCGGAGCGTAATGGATCAACACTCTTCCGCCATTGATCAGGCGACCCTCGCTCGATTCATAACGGAAGGATTTTTCCTGAGCCACGTCAAACGGATGCGAAAACTTTATGCCGAACGGAGAGAATTCTTCAGGGAGGAATTCAACAAATTGCTCAGCGAGCACTTCATTCTTCAGGTTCCGGAAGCCGGACTTCTCGTCATCGCCTGGCTCCGACGCGAAGCAGATTTCGCGAGGGTCGCCCGTGCCTGTCTCGAGATTGGAATCAGACGGTCTCCTCTATCATTTTTTTGCATCCAGGCGAAGCTAAATCCAGCGCTTATCTTCGGTTTCGCGGCCTCGACGCGCGCGCAAATTCGAGAGAGCCTGCTCAAGCTCGCATCCTCACTCAAATCTGTGAAGTAATCCGCATCGAACTGTTGTCCAGAGCCGGGTCTCGCAAGCTGACGCGAGCGAATGCACGCTCAACTGGCTCCGCGGATGACCGATGTGCCCGCAACCCAAAAGCGGGCCCCCACGAGACTAGATAACACGCAAATCTGGCCTTATCGAAATTCGCTATCTGGATCTAGTGTTTTTTGGCATCCGCGTTTTGGCTAATGGAAAATTCAATTAAGGAGGCAATAAGCATCATGAAACCAAAACAGATATTTAACACCGTTCTGGCAGTTCTATTCGTGTTCCCATTGATGGGGACGTTCGCTCAGCAAGCACCGAACTCGGGCTCTATTGAAGTAATCACGACTTTTGATTATCCCGGGACCGGAAATTCGACCTTGCCGCAAAAGATTAACGAAAGAGGCGACGTCGTTGGCGTTTTCGTGTCGAGCGGGGTGACGCGAGCGTTTGTCCGGTTCAGCGATGGTAGCTTTAGCCCGCCGATCGTCGACCCTAACGATACCGCGGGTTTTACCGAAGGACGAGGCATCAATAACTCACGCACAGTCAACGGTGACTACGTCGGCAGCGATGGTAACCTTCACGGGTTTGTCCTGTCGAGCGGCACCTTCACAGACTTCAATATTCCCGGCGCGCTCCAAACCACTCTGCTTAGTATAAACGATGCCGGCGACTTTACCGGCGATTTTGATGACGGCAGCGGGATCTTCCAGGCGTGGTTCAGCGTTGGCGGAATCATAACGTCGTTTAGCGTCCCGGGAGCTCTCTCGACCTTTGCTTACGAGAGAAATGATGAGTTGGTGGTGGGATACTATATAGACAGCTCAGGAATCCCTCACGGCTACTTCCGCGACACCAGTGGGGCGCTGCACTTCCCGATCGATCCTTCGGGCTCCGCTGGGACAATCCTGTTTGGACTTAACGATAGGAACTGGGTGGTGGGCAGATATGCGGACAGCTCAGGCGTGACTCATGGGCTCTTCTTTGTCCCGCCAAACAGCTTCTTCACTTTCGATTATCCCGGGTCAACCTTTACATCGCT
>JBKOWV010000011.1:0-9371 GCA_046724585.1 Verrucomicrobiota bacterium | reverse complement strand
CGCCGATGGCAAATGAAAATGCCGCCCGTCTCTTCGGAGACAAATTACCGCCACGGCGGTCCGATTTCCTCGGTGATCCCGAGGCGTGAATTGCGCAACATCAACGTCGCGCTGCGAGCAACCGCAAACGAACTAGACAGTGTAAGGCGAAACACGGACTCACCGCGATGCCTGGGAGAGCAGAATGCCGAGGACTGGGATACGTGGTGATTTCACCTCCTGACCCGCCCGGAGCTCATTCTTTCAACGTTTCAACGCGCGCGCGCGGAAAAGGCGCCATCCGACAAAGTTTTTTTCACGGTCGTTTTCTACGGCCCGAAAATTTTACGGCGTAAAAAGGCGCAATTCTGCGTAACGCGGCGCAAATCCGAAATGGCTGAATGGCTAGCGTCCGCAACAATGCGCAAGCGGTGAAAACCGGCGCAAAAACTCCTTCTTGAATTACAAATCAGTATGAGAAAGCGAACAAAAATGTTCGAGCCGAACCCCAGATCGGGCCAGCTGCCGTCAGCAAAATTACGGGACGCCTACTATCTGTTGACGAATAGACTGCATTTTGGCGCGTTTTCATGCGCATATGTCCGCGAACAGAAATTCCGCCAATGGGTTTGCATGGCCCTCCCGCTACAGGAATTAGAGGGAATTTTGATTGGCTACCCCGCTTGGATTCGAACCAAGAATAACGCCTCCAAAGGGCGCTGTGTTACCGTTACACCACGGGGTATGCGGATTTGCGATTTTAGATTGGCGATTTTCGATTCAAGCGCAATCGCTAAAATATTCGGCGCGGCGGCACGGTGACGCGAGTAGTTGGCATAAGCAACTCCCTGTCAAAATCGAGGTTGAATGATAGCGCGGCGGGCTGATTGTACGTTCTCACCGCGGCAGCGATACGGTTATGGAGCGAACCACGTTTCTTGGGCATTACCGGATCTCGGTGGACGACAGCGGGGCGCCGCGTGAGCTCGGCCGAGCTGGCACGGCGATTACCTACGAAGCCATAGATGAAAGATCCGGTGAAACAGTTGCCCTGAAGCTCATCCCGATCTCAAGCATTGATCAAGCAGCGCGGGAGCAGTTTGAGGAGCAGGCGCGAGCTGCCGCGGGCATCAAACACGTTAATATCGCCAAAGTTTTTGATTTCGGACACGAGGGAGACCATTTCGTTTATGTTTCAGAGTTGCTGCGAGGCGAGCCTCTCGCGTCGTGGGTAGAGCAGCACGGTCCGATGCCGGCCGATGCCGTATTGCGCGTGGCGGAGCAAATAGTCAGCGTGCTTTCGACGGCCAGGTTTCACAAGCTTGCGCACTGCGCTATTCAGCCGTCCAACTTAATGATCGTACCGGGATCGACTCCTGAAGGTAGTTGGCCGTTCGTGAAGCTGTTGAACTTCGGCCTGGCCGAACCCCACTCCGATCCTGAAAGCCTTCGGGACGCTGACTCGGCGCGTGCCGAGCTTGCCAAGCCCAACGGAGGCGACCAGCGCGTAGAAAGTTTTCCTGTCGCGCCGCAGTTCACCAGCCCTGAGCAATTGCAACATCAACCGCTCGATTTTCGATCAGAAGTTTATTCTCTCGGCGCAACGATGTACTTCATGCTGACGGGCGCCGCCCCTTCGCCAGAAATGCGCCGCCGGCCCCGGGAGCTTTCGGGGTTCCCAAAAGCTTTGCGGAATCTGATCGCAAATATGTTGCGGCGCGATCCCGATCAACGTCCAAAGGATCCCGTCGCGCTCGCGGAAATGATTCGCGAATGCCTGCTAAAGATTGAGCGTCGTCAGCTCCTCGCGCGCAGGCTAGGAATTCCGCTGGCGGCGGTAAATCCGCGGAAATCGAGGCCAACATTAACGCCGCTCGCGCAAGTGCTGCGCGGAATACTGGTATTCGCCGCCATTGTATTAGCGGCCGGAGTGCTCGGTGCATTTTTGTTGCCTGCCGATATCAATCCGTTCCGGCATCGGACCGCGGCGAAAGAGGAGATCGGCGTTCCCGTCGGTGTGCCCGAAATCTCGCCGTCTGCGCCACCGCAAGCGATGAATACAGGGCCGGTTGTGGCCAATCAGCCGACCACGGAGCCGGCGGCGTCCCCATCTGCAGATCAAACCCCTTCGGCGGGTGTTGGGCAGGAACAAACCTCAAATACTGACCTCGTCGCGGCTGCACCTCCTGCGAATACGCCAGAGGCGAGCCCGAACACCCCAGCGAATGAGCCGGAAAGCTCTGCTCAGGCCCAGGATACCGCATCAGCGTCCCGCGACAGCGGGACTGAATCGCAACCCGCTACTGCCAGTCAGTCAACTTCGTCCAGCAAAAAGAAAAGCGTTGCTTCAACGTCAAAGCGCGCGCGTACCACGCAGAATTACGGCCAGCGGCGACGTCCCACGGGTTCGATGCGCGCTCGGGTTGTTGGCATCACGTCTGATGGAAGACTGATTTTCCGTTCGTCCTCCGGCCGCACGGTGATCGTCACGCCCGGTTCCGAAAGAGAGGACGAACTCGCTCCCAGTCGGCGGCGGCGCGATTTTGTCCCGGAGAGGCGCGACGAACTCTTCGCGCCGTCCCAACCATTCCCGCCGGATTATTTTCCTGACGACTAGCCACGCGACCGGCAAGCCCGGAGACGGGGACGTCGTGAGACGATAGGCGTTGCTTTTCCACGGGCTTGTTCATTTCGTCTCTTTACTTTTCGGCAGAAGCGGCTCCTCCAGCGCCTGCCAAAATCTTTCAAAAAAAGTTAAAAAAAAGCTTGCCCTCCCTCGCAATTCCCGGCATACCTCGCCTCCGTGCAGCAACGAATCTCCTTGCCATTGGCAATTGTATCGCTTCTCGCCATCTCCAGCGCAGGCGTGCACGCGCAGGCACTGGCCCCGTCAGCATTGAATCTTGCCAGTGCCGAGCAGGAGACCAAGAAGGATATTGGGCTAGCCATCACGAAGGAGCCGGCGCCGACAATCACGAAGGAGCCGGCGCCAGCAATCACGAAAAAGCCGGTCGCAGCGATTAAGAAAGAACCCGTCGCAGTGACCAAGGAAAAACCGACGCGAGCGATTGCGACAGAGCCTGTGCGAGCGTTGGTAACCGAGCCGGTCCGACCAATCGCAAAACCATACAGAAGCGAAACGACACCGCCTGTCGCCCGCTACAGCTTCAAGACCCCGCAAGGGAAAAAGGAATCAGTTCCCGTCATCACGCAGTATTATCCGAAGCAGATTGTTTACCCGCTTGCCAAGGTCGATCGGCACATCGACCGCAAACTGATGCAAGCGGCGACCATCGCCCAGGAACGCGCCCATGCGCATTCGCGCTCGAGGTGCTGGCGTTATGTAAAAGACGCATTGCTCGCTTCCGGCGTTATCGATTCGCGCCCGAAAACCGCACTGGCGAGAGACGCCGCACAGGAGCTTGTCAGTAATTACGGATTCAAGCGATTATCCGTAAACGATCCATTCTCCGCGCCGGTCGGTTCGGTCCTTGTATACGGCACCAGCCGTACTGTCGGTCACGTCGAGATCCGCACCAGGGACGGTTTCGTCAGCGATTTCCGCTCAAAAACGCCATCTCCCCGTCCGCTGCTCGGCGTTTACGCGAAGTTGTAAACTCGGCAGCGAATCTACGTTCGCGGCTGACACAGGCAGGAGCTGTTGATCTTCAGATCGGCTTTGGCCCAGACGTTTTCAAACTTCGCTTTCGTTTTGGCGGCTTCCTCGTCGTTTTTCTTTTGCGCGCGCAAACTTTCCGCGAGCCCCAGCAACGACCAGCCGTTTGCCGGCAAACGCGCGAGATCGTCTCGATAGATCTCTTCGGCTTCGGCAAAACGCTGTTGCTTCATTAACACCGCGCCGAGCGAGTGCCGCACCGGGATCAACCAGCCCGGCGGCTCGTCGTATTTGAGTGCATCTTCCTTTTTTATCGCGGCACGCAATTGTTCAATGCCGCTCTCGATCTTGCCTTCCGCGACCAGGATCTCGCCTTCTACCATTGGAGTCACAACATCAAGAATCGACTCACAACTGTTGTTGCCGAGCGAACCTTCTTTTGGCACGAGCCTGGCGCGCTCGATGAAAACGCTTTGTGCTTTGCGCGCGTTGCCGGCGTCGCCCTTCGCCGCATACGCGATCGCGCGAGCGGCGTGATGAAACGCGCGCGTGAACGGCATGTATTCGGCGTATTGATCCGGCTCAGCCAGGATTTCGTCCCGGAGCCCGAAGCGGACCATCACTTCCAGCGGCATCGCGACGAATGCTTCTGCCGTCATGGCGTCTTCCTTTAAAAACTCCTGCGGCAATTCCGCGACCATGGCGCGAATGTGTTTCATCGCCAGATCACGCTGGCCGGTCATCATCGCGGCATAAGCGAGCATGTGCCGGTTATGCGCGACGTAAACATTCAGAAAACCCTTGGCCGGCCCAAAGGTCTTCCGGTAACGCTGGTCTGCGGCCACGGCTTTCAGATTGGTCTCAACCGCTTCCTGCCAACGGCCGGTGCGAATGTCGATGTGCGACGGCATGTGAACGTTGTGGGCCAGGCCGGGCTGCAAATCGCGCAGACGTTCCGCCGCTGCGTCCGCGCGCTCCGGATGCGGCGACGCTTCCACAGCATGAATGTAAAGATGGTTCGCGAAGGGATGTTTCGGGTTGAGCTTCAGGACCGCATCCAGCGTGGCCAAAATTTCGTCCGTGCCGGGATTCGGTTGACCCTCCGGCGTCCATTGGTCCCACGGGCGTAAATTCATCATCGCTTCAGCGAAAAGCACGCCGGCGTCGGGATCGTTCGGAAACTTCTTCCACACTTCGCGCATGGCATCGGCATAAGCGCGATCAAGCGGGCTGCGATCTTCCGGTTGCGGATTAGCGCAACGCTTGCTGAGCGCATCGATCAAGGCGCGTTCCACCGGCGACGCATTCTGCTCATTTTCTTTGGCAAGCCCGATCTCTTTCCAAGCCAGTTCGGCTGCGTGCGGTGGCACGAGCGCAAAATTAATGTGCGGACCGCACGCCAGCGCGATCCCCCAGTGCGCCATGGCGCATTTGGGATCGAGTTCCGCCGCTTGCTGGAACGCGCGGATGGCCGCGTTGTGATTGAATCCGTGAACAAAAGCCAGGCCTTGATCGAAATAGCGCTGCGCCTCCGGCGAATCAGTCGTGATCTTGCGCGAATACGATCCGAGTCCCTCGTAGAGCGGTTCCTTGTCTGCGTGGAGATCGAGGCCGGCGACCGTCAGCGCCGACCAGATGATTAGTGCGCGAAAAAGATTGCCCGTCACTTTCATAGACGCTCAAGGCAAACTATTCGCCGCATTGTCGGCGGCAACCGCTAACCGCCTCGACTAATCCGACCCGTTAGTAATTCCTGACCAGACGAGTCACCGCGACGAGCGCGGAAATAATCGGCCAGGCTGCGATGCCTAGAATCAAAACGAAGAACAAAAGTTCGGCGACATGATCCCGTCTTGTTTCCGCGCCGAAGTACTCACTGCTCAATCTGTGAAAGCCGCGCGCTTTCGTTGCCGGACGAACGGCAGACGAACTCGACTTCGCGTCGGCTGTCGCTTTAAAGGCGTAATCCGTTAACGGAAAACTCCGGGAAGCGTGCTGACTGGGACTAATTTGAGATGTTGGTTTCATAAATTCTAAATTGTTAAATGTGACTCCGAATACGGTTCGAGAGGACCGACGCAAAAAACCGCGCGTGGTAAGATTCGACCACTGGGGTGCCGCGAATTGCGGGCTCCAACTTGGCGAGATCTAGCGAGCCTTTATCCAGCCTGCCCACCGCGGCGGGCGGCGCGAATTGGCGCGTTGATCGTTTTCATCCGTATCTATGTACAGCCGTTTGCTTGCTTGTCTAGCAACGCGGCGTGATTTCAGTCATAAACGCCTCTCGCGCTGATAGAAGCGATCCGATCTTTTTTGATTAATCGAGCTCGGATGGCTCTGGATGAGGTCCGGGCCGGACAACTTGAAGCGTCATAAAGTGCGGATGCGCGTTGGTCCACGCCATCGCCTCTCGCTTTGTTTCAAAGAATCGGTCGACCACGATGGCATTGCGTTCGCTTGCAGTCCGTCCGCATGCGCGAGCGGCTTTGCGATTAATAACCGCCGGTCCGGTATCGACCGCGGTGCAGGCGCGATCAGGGAAGACCACTTTACTGCCGTACGGAATTCGTTTTGGATCGACCGCGCAATGTCCGGCGCGCAGTCGTCGGCCAATGCTCGTTTGCCGGACTCTCCCTCACCTGCCCAGTAACTGGTGACGCGTGCCAGGACCGACTCCTCGCGCGCGAAAGCAGCCGATAGCAACGAAAATAAAAATATAACCGTGTAAAATAACCTCATGGTGTTCCAAACGTTGCTCCGATCTTGTCGAGTCTCGGGTGGAGCACGCCATTCTCGATGCCGAAAGCGGCAGGAATACGGCTTTTACTTCGGATTCGGAACAGCCCCGGCGCGCCAGCCATTGGGGACGCGCGGACTTCTGACAACGGCTCGCCGCGGCGAGCCGGCCTCTCTATAGACCAGTTCGGCGAGCTGTCAATCGATCAAGCGTAAACAAGCAAATCGATTTCTTACAGGAGTCCGTTAGTGACGGAAATCTCAATGCTGCGGAGATCGGATCGGAGCGCTGACAGCAACGTGTCTTGTACCAAGGGAAATCTCTCGGGCGCAAGCGTGCTCGGTGAAGGCGCTCCAGCATACTTCCGGAAAGTATTTCCGAGTCGTCTTCGCTTGGCAGCTACATTCTTGGGCTTTCCGTGATCTACATCATGTTGAAGGTCGGTACGCAAGTCATTTACATCAATAAAGGACTGCGGTTTTTTCTGTTCGAGACGATTCCCAACGCCTTCGTGAAAAACGAAGTAAAGATCATCGATCAGCCTCTGATTGTCCTTAAATGTCGAAATGGGTTTGCCAAGGTTGGTCAAGGCCTGGGCAGTCTTGTTCAATGGCTTAAACAAATCCTTGCCATGTTTTGACGAATAACCGTCGTTGATGCGTCCTATCAGCGCCGCAATCGCATTTCCCGAGTCGTTTATTCCAGCCCTCACGCCGCTCTCGGCAACTGCAGCAGGATCGAGTAGTTCTGCAATCGTCGGATCAAAAGCCAGTAGTTTGCGTAGCAATATCTCCTGCCTTGTCTTTGCTGCGCCTCGCACATTGGCGTTTACCGTTCTTTGGAATGCAAGGTACGGCTCGTCAGTGGCATCTTGGCCCAATTCGACTTGCTTCGTCAGCTCTTGGATGAAGTGCTCGAAAAACTTTCGAAGCTGTTTGTGACGTGACTTGAGCTGGTTATTTTCAGAGATTCGATAAATGAGCGTAGCGAAAGACTGAACCAGAGTTCGATTCTTCAGCAGCGGATCGTCGTCTTGAAAGATAGAGTTCGCACAGTCGAATGTTGCCTTAAGGCGCTTTCCAACATTCGACTTTCCAGAAAAATTCTTCTGACTTTCGAAGGTTTGCTTTAGGTCATCGTAGCGTAAGCCAGTATCGATTCCCTCTATAGCCAATGCAGCAACCTTCGAAACAATATCAAAGTAACCGTATCGCTTGTCGGAGGCGGTTACCTTTTTCAAGAAGAACGAGTGTTTCGCTAACGCGCGCGTAAAATCGGTCAGTTTGCTATATGCAGAGTTGAGCTTCTCGCTACTGGTCAGGGGCAGACCCTCTTGAAGGCGCTGAAAAAATTCCCGCTGTTCTTCCTCGCCCGCATCTTCAATCTCGTCATATTCGATCTCGAAGTCGTCAAAATTATCAGACGCATCATTTGGAAGGCTGCTGTAAGAGTCGCCGCCGAACTCGTTAGCAGATTCGGGTGTTAGAGCCAATTGATCATCAAAAAATTCGAAAATCGTCATCAATCGTTGTTGACCATCCAGCACTTCAAATTCCTCCGGATTCGAACCCGTTTTGAGGAAATAGAACTTCGGTAACTTCCAGCCCCGGAGAATCGAGTCGATGAGTTTCTGTTTCTTTCCTTTCTCCCAAACTTTTTCTCGCTGCCATTCTGGAATTTCATACCTGTTCCGGCGCTTATAAATTTTATCCAATGCGCGTTTTTGGGAGGTCATTTTCATATGAAGCTCGCTCGAATATAAACATACAGTTTTTTGTTACAATCAAACTCCGTTCGCGCGACAAGCTAAGCGTAAATCAGAGGACCGATTTCTTTGGAAGCGAGCGAAGAAAGGATGACGTAAGAACGAAGAATTAGGCGCACCGCTCTCGGTGTGAAGGCGTGACGCGCCCCGCGCGAACTGATACTGTTTTAAATGGAAGCTGCCGACTGGGCATCACTGAGCAACCAATAGCAGTTGATAGTTGAGTGTTGAGAGAATGAAGCACCTGACTGGGACATTACTAAGCGATCAGGAGTACCTCGAACGTCGCATCTCCAAGCGCCGTGGATAGCGATAACATCGACAATCGGTTCCCGATGCGAGAGTGCCGAGGATTAGAGCATCTCTTTTAGTTTCGGCTAGAGATCGCGCACGCTGCCTTTGAGACGGCGGCAGAGGTAAAAATATGATTCGGTTGTAAACGGCGAAAGAACTAGCGTTCCCGCGCGAGGGCGCGGCGCGCGGCCCAAGGTGCGCCGAGAACGAAGGGCACGACCAGAAGCGCGCCGAGCAGCGCACTGGCGGCCAAACCGGGAATGGTGAGATACTCGCCGAACTGGATCGCGTTCCCAGTGGGATCGTGGAGCACACCTTCCAGCCAGGGCCATCCTTGGATTACCGCGAAGGCGGAACAAGCGACGGCCACGATCCACATCGCTTGACCGGTCCGGTTGCGCGCTGCAAGGAAGGCGCAGACTGCTGAGACAAGGAAGACACTTCCGGCCATACACGTCACGAGCAACCCTTTGTCTGCGCGCAGAAGGCCAAAGCCGTAGCCGACATAGTTTGGATCGACATATCCGCGAATCGGCGCGGCTGAATTCATGGCCGCGAACAGCAAAAAGGCGAAGGAAACGTAGATCGACATGAGCGAGCGCCGACTTTTGGCTAGCACAAGGATCCATATCGCAATCATGACCATTGCGATCGACAGAGCGAAGAGAGCCCAATTCATCATTTCACAGCCACTCTTTTACTTTGGGCCAGAGATCATGCACGGCACCTTTGAGACCGCGGCAGAGGTAAATGTGATTCCGTTGCTCCCATGGCATTGCCCAGGGGCTGCTCAGGATTTGGCCCAGGTCTTCGACTGATTCGAATTGCTCCCATTCGTCGTCGGCGCTCTCATCCAAGACGAGGAGAACTTCGCCGGTATAATCGCGCGGGCCCCAGACAAAATAATTTTGATGGCCACAGATCGCGGGCGGCAGGCCGAGCTTGGGCCCGAAAAAGTCGATCGCGCCGGCCTGGCCGTA
>JBKOWV010000059.1:0-80658 GCA_046724585.1 Verrucomicrobiota bacterium | reverse complement strand
ACTGCGCGTGCCGGTAGCGTTGCTCGTCGGCACCCTTATTTGCTATGGATTTTTTCCGCAACCGTTTGTGCGAATCGTAACTCCTGCGTTTCGCACTTATCTGACGGCGAACAAAAGCCATCTAATAGATATACAGACCTGCGTCGGCAACGCCCCGCAGGGGCGTGGCTACAACGAGCTGGCTTGGAGGTGAGCATGATCACCGCGCCAGAACTCGAGATTGCGGTGCTCGTGCTCGGCATGGTGATTCTAATGTTTGAAGCGTTCACCAAGAAAATTGACAAACGCTTTTTGGCATTCGCTGGGATCACCGGTCTCGTGATGGTACTCGTCGCCAGTTTTTTTGTCGCTCCAAGCCGGCCGCCCGACCAAGCGATTGGTTTCTGGAGCTTTTACACCGCCGATCCTTTGTCGATTTTCTTTAAGCAGTTCGCGCTACTGACCACGATCCTGGTACTGATCATGATGATCGACTACGCGCCGGTCGTGCGCCGGTGGTTTCCCGGATCAACAGATCGAGCGGGGCTCGGCGAATTTTTCGCACTCCCGATTTTAACGTGCGCGGGCCTCATGTACATGGCCTCAGCGATCGATTTCGTCTTCATCTTCGTCTCGCTCGAACTGGTAACGATTTCGTTTTATATCCTGGTCAGTTTTACGCGGCGCAATCCGGCCACGCTCGAAGCCGGAGTGAAATATCTCGTCTTAAGCGCGCTCGCAACAGCGTTCTTTGTTTACGGAATCACCTGGCTTTTTGGAGCGACCGGTGAAACGAACCTGCATCGCATCACGGTCGCGCTGGCTAATCCATCGACTGAACATGGCGCCGCGCTTTTTGGGATGGTGCTCGTTCTCGTCGCGCTCGGTTTTAAGATCGCGGCGGTGCCATTCCAAATCTGGGTGCCCGATGTTTACCAGGGCGCCCCGACACCGGTCACGGCGTATCTTTCGGTCGGCTCGAAGGCGGCGGGATTTGTTGTGCTGCTGCGCGTCTTGCAGTCGTTCCTGATGCTGCCGCAAATGCAACGGCTGATCGTTCTCGTCGCGCTACTCACGTTGATTTACGGAAACCTGGCCGCGCTCCCGCAAAACAATCTGAAACGGCTGCTGGCTTACTCCAGCATCGCGCATGCTGGATATCTGCTCATCGGTGTGGCGTGCTTTGACGAGCCGGCAGTCACGTTTTATCTCACGGCGTATCTGCTCATGACCCTGTTGAGCTTCGCGGTTCTTGTCATCGTAGCGCAACAAACCGGCGAAGAGATTGCAGACTTTGATGGGCTGGCCAAGCGCTCGCCTTTTCTCGCTTTCGCCATGTTGATCGGGATGATCTCGCTCGCCGGCGTGCCATTCACCGCGGGATTCCTCGGAAAATTCTTTATCTTTAACGCTGCAATTGCCCAGCGGCAGATTGCGCTCGTCGTTGTCGGCGTAATCACGGTTGGCTGCGGGTTTTATTACTATCTGAAAGTCGTCCGCGCCATGTATTGGCAGTCCGCCGCCAAAACTGAGCAGATTCCAGTCAGCGGGCTGTCACGTATCGCGATCAGCGCAATGATCGTCGCGACGATCTGGCTGGGCGTCTATCCGCAGCCGATCTTGGATGCGTTAAGACGTTAAAAGAGTTACAAGGTTACAAAAGTTACAAGCGTGTTAGGACTCTTGGCCTTTGTAACTTTGTAACGATGTAACAAGTCACGCCTGAGCGCCGCTAGTCGCTCAGCTCGACGTTCCAATAGGCGAGATCGACGAAATGCCGCCAGCTTTCATGTTGGGGAGCGGAAAACGTGACGTGAACGAACGGACGCCACTTCGGCCGTTTCGGTTTGCGGATAAGATGCATGTGCGTTTCCTGCGGCAGCCGATTGCCTTTGCGTGTATTGCACGGGATGCACGAGCAAACCACATTTTCCCATGTCGTGGTTCCACCTCGTTCGCGCGGCACCACATGATCGAGATTCAGCTCGTTGCGCTCAAAAACCTGGCCACAATACTGACAGGTATTCTTGTCACGCTCGAAGACGTTGTGACGCGTGAACTTCACTTCCTTTTTCGGGAGACGATCGAAAAAGAGCAGCACAATCACCCGGGGCACGCGAATCTTCCACGAAATCGTTGTGACCATCTCGTGTTCCGGCGCAGTTGTGGAAAAATCACGCCAGCTCTCAAAATCGTGCGTCATAAAATTGTTCGCTTCATCAGACGAAACAACGTGGGCATGACCGGCGTAGACCAGCGCAAACGCGCGCCGGGCCGTGCAGATGTTGACCGCCTGCCAGAGACGGTTCAGCACTAAAACCTGACTGTTTAACGATGTATGCAAGTTTCTCTCGTCAATGACGTTGGCGTCCGCCTTTTGCGGACTTCCACGTAAATTCGCGCGACGGTACCATTGGCATTTTGCGCTGTCAACGTGACCGATGAGCGAAGGTCGGGGACTTTGGAACCAGCCGCAGGGGTAAGCTTCGCGGGCACGACGGAGCCGATATGCATCGTACGACCGATCCCAGCGAAAACGGACTTGTCGATCTTGCATCCGCTCATAAGATCGGAGCCATGGCTGGCCAAGGTTCAGCGGGCAACGTTCTCGCCGCACTCTGCAGTTTCTTCATCCCCGGACTGGGCCAATTGCTGCAAGGCCGATTGTTGATGGCGATCGTCCAATTCTGTCTGGCGGCAATCCTCTGGTTTGTCTTGCTCGGATGGATCATCCATCTCTGGTCAATCCTCGATGCTGCTCTCTTTAAGCCGGGCAAATAGAGGCTAACGCCCGCGCGACAACTTAGATAATTGTAGAGCGTCTATGTCAGACGCCACTCTCATTAAATTAGATTAGCGTTTCACAGAAACGCCCTACAATTAGACGGCGCGAGGTCGCTGGCGCCAATTTCTTTTTAGAGGCAAACTTCAAGTGAAAGCACAGTTTCCAACCGAGCAATCCGAGTCGGGAGAATTTCAACGCCAGGAAGACGCATTCCGTGAATGGATCTCGGCCGATGGATCGACACCGTACGCTCCAACGGCTGGTCGCTATCACCTTTACGTCTCTCTGGCGTGCCCCTGGGCGAGTCGCACGGTGATTTTCCGAAAGCTGAAAGGACTCGCAGAAGCGATCGGCATGACCATTGTCGATCCGATTCGGGACGAGAAAGGCTGGGCCTTTCGCGACTCGTCGGGCAAAATTCCGCCGGGCGCGCCGTTTGAATCAACCGATCCGGTCAACGGCTTCCAATTTCTAAGCGAAGCCTACAAGGCAACCGATCCAGGGTTCGACGAGCGCGTCACAGTCCCGGTGCTTTGGGACAAGGTAACGAGAAAGATCGTCAACAATTGCGAGGACGACATCTGCCGCATGTTCAACCATGTGTTTAATGATTTTGCCAGGAATAAAGACCTGGAATTTTTTCCGGAAGAGATCGAAGCCGAGCACACCAAGCTCTGTGGTTTTCTTTACGACAACGTGAACAACGGCGTTTACAGAGCCGGATTCGCCACGCGCCAAAGGCCATACGAAGTTTCCTGTCGGAAACTTTTCGATGCGCTCGACGAATTGGAAGCGCGCTTAACGAAAAGGCGTTTCTTGTTCGACAATCGAATTGTCGAAGCGGACTGGCGGCTCTTCTGCACGCTCGTCCGATTCGATGCGGTCTATCACGGCCACTTCAAATGCAATCTCCGCCGGATTATCGATTACTCGAACCTGCACGGTTACTTGCTGGATTTATATCAGCAGCCCGGCATTGCCGAGACGGTCAATTTCGATCACATCAAGCGCCATTACTACATGACCCACACGCACATTAATCCGACGGGAATCGTGCCGATCGGACCGGAGCTTGACCTGACAAAGCCACACGGACGCGAGAGAATCTCCTAAAAACAAAATGGTAGCGAGCACCTTCAAAGTGACCCTTGACGCGACCGCGAAGCGCATGGAAAAGAGCGGCGTGGATTCTCAAACTACGCGAAAGTCAGTAAAATCGCTGCACATCCTGCTCGTGGAAGACCACGGAGACACACGACATACTTTGTCGCGCTTGCTCACTCATTTTGGTCACCAAATCTCGGTGGCGGATAATACGCGAAGCGCGCTGGAAATCATGGCATCACAGAAATTTGATGTCGTCTTGTGCGACATTGGTCTGCCCGATGGAACTGGTTACGAGATAATCGCACAGGCGAAGCGAGACCGCCCGTTCAAGGCCGTGGCGATCACTGGGTTTGGCACCGAGGAAGACATCCGCCGCGGCAAAGAAGCGGGATTTGATTTTCACCTGGTCAAACCAGTGGATTTTCACGAGCTCCGCTCGGTTCTCGACAAGGTCGGGGCTTAGCTGCGAAGAGCGGCGCGCGTTAAACGCCGAACTTGATAATCAGGCGGTTGACACAACCCGCCTCTACAACCAAACAGGGTCAGAGATTCCCAATTGACTTCGCTCAATTGAGTCATTAAATTGTGTCAATTGAGTTAGCGCTTTATTTATGAAAACGGCAATTGAGAAGAAGCCTGTTCACGCAAAAGCGAAGCATCCGCATGAACTGATTCGTCGGATTCAGAAGGGATTGCCCTTTTCCGATCTGAAAGTTTTGCAGGACAGCATCGACATGCCCTTTGAGCAACTGGCAGCAAAGCTTGCCATCTCGCGATCCACTTTGCAGCGGCGCAAGGCGGCTGGACGGTTGTCGCCGACTGAATCGGATAAGGTGATACGCTTTTCGCGGCTGCTTCGCCAAGCCACAGATCTTTTCGGCGACACCGAGAAGGCGCGGGCATGGCTGAAACATCCGCAATATGGTCTCGGTGGCGCCGTGCCGCTGGATTATGCAGAAACAGAGATCGGCGCGCGCGAAGTTGAGAACTTATTGGGTCGAATGAAGTACGGGGTCTATTCCTAAGACCCGATGGCTTCGGGTTGGCGTATCATTCTGGAAAGCGAAGCGGCCATGGCTTTTTCCGGCGAAGGCTCATGGCGTTACGGCGGGCGCTGGAATTCGCGGAACGTGCGCGTCATTTACGTTAGTGAACATCAATCGACCGCCGCCCTCGAAGTCTTCATTCACAACAAACCGTTTTCTCCAAACGAAAAATACAAAGCGTTCCATTTGCAGTGGCCAGACGGTCTCACGGAAACTTTCCCGTTCAAGAAATTGCCGCTGAACTGGCGTGTCACGCCGCCACCGGCAGAAACGAAAGACATCGGCGACCGGTGGATTCAAGAACGGCGCTCCGCGGTTCTGGCCTTACCGAGTGCGATCAGTCCGGCCGACACAAACTTTCTCTTAAATCCCGAGCATCCAGACTTCAAACGCATCCGCATTCATCCGCCGATCGATTACGACTTCGATCCCCGCTTGCTCGGCCGCTGATGGGGTTATTCTGGGCGCGCACTATGTCAGTCCGCGCCGGAGCCCTCAGTGGTACACCTGTCCTCTAGCCAAACGCGTTTGCACGGTGCGAGCGTAATCATCCCAGCGGTGGATCCCTTCGGTCGCGCGCAAGCCGGAAGGGAGCGCTTATCCGGCAACATCACCATCGACTGACTCCACGATCGCGGCCAATCTCAGGGGGAGGCACTGTTTTTGCCAGAACACCTACTTGGCAGGCACGATGACATTGACCGCTTTAGAGACAAAATCGATCTCCGCGCTGCTGCCTAAATTGACTCTTTCTCCATCGAGGGTCGCAGGGATGTTTTTGCTTGATTGCACACCTACTCGCTGTGTTTTGGTGAGGACTATATTTCTGTTATCGCGCCATTTGCCAAACGCGGCCGCAGTGGCAAGACCGATCACTTCCGCGGCGCTTCCCACGTCAATGACAGCAGCTTCAAGCGCTTGCTCGGAATCGGACATTTCTTCTGATACTAAGGGGCAGATAAGAGTTATGGCTTCAGCTTCACCCTTTATTCTGTCTGAAATGAGATACTGCACCTTCGTTTCAAACATATTTTGGAAAGCGACGCTCCCCTTCTCGACAGCATCAACAATATTTCCGTCGCGTATAGATTCACGGGCTTCTGCCCAAAGCGCAGGCGCTCCCACAACCGCCGCGACAAAAAACTGTTTGTCTGCGACCCGACCTCCGGAAAGCACTTTCACAGATGGAGCAACAAGCGTATTTTTGAGCGCGTCTTCCCACGACACGTCTCCATACAATGCCTGAGGAAGCATATTCATTGTCCCCCCGGGAAGCGGGATAAGATACCGCCCCCCTCCAGCGCATGCTTGTGCAGCGGTCCGGATGGTGCCGTCACCTCCAAGTACGATAAACACCTCCAGCTTCTCCCGCGCCGCTTCGGCAAACGACAGCTCCATTTTGTCTGCCCCGCCGCACCATATCCTGGGCTCGACAACGCCCGCGCCTTTGAGCTTAGCGCGCATCTTCTCCTCAGATTCCGAATCGCACCCCCCGCTTGATGTGTTGATTATGACCCCAACCTTTAGTTCCGATAAACGGATCGAGGTTGATTCCATTTGCCAATATAGCAGGCAAGATATTTTCGGCCCGATTTGCCTGGGTTCTCGAACAAACTTCCCCAGATCAGACCAACAAGAGAACTTTGAACAAACTGGTCGATAAGCGTTCCCGGCGGGAATGGAGCCGACGGGAGTCGAGCGACATAGACGAAGCCCGAAGGGTGAGCTTTCGGGAGAAAGCGAATCAATCGAAGCAAAGACGCACACACGTCCTCCGGGGTCTCAGATGCGCAAAATGCACAAACCGTTCCCGGCGGGAATCGAACCCACATTTAAGGTTTAGGAAACCTCCGTTCTATCCGTTGAACTACGGGAACAACGACATTTCGATTTTAGATTTTCGATTGCCGATTGCAAACGGTGATCGCGCTGAAGCGGACGTTTAAAATCGAAACAAAGTCTCTGAGATTCCTGGCTTCTTGGCTTCCTGATTCAATTTGAAGCGAGATTGCGAATCGGCCAATCCGTTTACAGAGCCCAACATAGTGCATCTTTGATTGCCGCCTGATGCGATTCCTTCAGAGAACAAGACGCATTTATGAGGAACGGTTCGGCGCGCAAATCGGTTTTTGGCACGGCTTTCAAACTGTTAAAATTAACAACCCAGGAGTGGTTGCAGGACAAAGCGCCGCAACTCGGCGCAGCGCTGGCGTATTACACGGTCTTTTCCCTCGCGCCGCTCGTCCTCGTCTTACTCGCAATCGTTGGCGTGATCTTCCGGGACGATCCGGCCGGAGCATGGAGCAAACTCACCGAGCAGATGAGTTATTTTCTCGATAAAAGCGCGCTGGAAGTAGTGCAAAACATTGCGCAGAAAGCGTCGCAACCGGGGAAAAGTACGCTCGCAACAATCATTGGAATCGCGCTCGCCCTTTTCGGGGCCAGCGGAGTATTCGGTCAGTTGCAGGATGCGCTCAATACAGTGTGGGGGGTGAAAGCCAAGCCGGGACTGGGTATCTGGGGATTTTTGCGCACCCGTTTTTTATCTTTTGCCATGGTTGGCGGCATTTGTTTCCTGCTGCTCGTATCGCTCGCGGTCGAGGCCCTGCTAAAAGGGTTTAGCCATTATATCCAGCAAGCAATGCCCGGTGGTCTGACCATCGCCGTAAGCGTTTATCTGATTTTTGATTTCGCGGTGATCACTACGCTCTTTGCGATGATCTTTAAAATCCTGCCGGACGTGAGAACCCGATGGCGGGACATGTGGGTTGGAGCTGCGATGACGTCGGTTTTCTTCCTGATCGGCAAATGGGCACTCGGCTTATATCTCGGTAGTGGCGCCGCGGCATCGGCTTATGGTGCAGCCAGTTCGCTGATCACATTGCTGCTCTGGATTTACTATTCTTCGCAAATTTTGCTTTTCGGGGCCGAGTTCACCCAGGTTTACGCCACCGAATTCGGATCACCGATCAAACCGGCCAAGCACGCTGTCCAAATCGAGCAAAAGGAAGTGGAACTGCCGCGTAGATCGACTGGTTGAATCAAATTGCGGCGATCTGAGAATCGCTCATCCTTGCTTCCGGCCGTTGCCGGCGGGCGCGAGGTCTGGCGCAAATTCCGGCGTACGATCGACATCTTGGAGTGCGGTTTCTCAGGTGACAGCCCGCGTTTTCACAGAGTCGGCAACGTAATGCTATCCAAACCCCCATTTCGTGTCGCAAATCCTGCAACGCTCAATTGCGGGCGGCGTTTGCCGGGCTAAGGCCATGTTTTGGCCACCAGTCTCGGTGTGACAAGCGCCTCGACAGTCGGCGTTTGGCTGCTCATCGACCGGTCACGTTGACAAGTCTGTAGCCTCCCTCCGTCGCGCGAATGCTAAATTAGTTCGAACAGCGCCGTAGCGGGCCGGTCAAAGTGTGGAACGGGCGACGGCATGACCGTTCGCCGAATCCTTAACCACGAAACTTTTGGGGTAAAACATCAACATTAAACGGGGAGATATTCATGCTAAAGCAAACAGTCAACGCTCTCGCCTGTGCGCTGATCGCGCCTTTGGCGTTTGCGCAAACCAGTACGACGAGCAAGGAGCAACCGACACGTGACTCCGGCACTGTCACCACGTTTGAGCCTGGCGAAATAATCGTAGTCGGCTCTGAAAGCGCAGAAGATACTTTTAGCTACGTGCTCGACGACACAGTTCGTTACGTGAACAAAGCCGGCAGACAGATCGACGAGCACCTGATCAAACCCGGCACTCGCGTTCATATCTATTATGACCGCACGGGCGAAACCCCCGTGGTCAACCGTGTGGTAGTCGACAGGACTAAGCCGAAAGTCCGCAAGCTAAAAGCCGCAGGCTACTGAGCCGCGGCTGAGCCTGTACTCGTGAGGCCGACAATTTGTGCCACCTAGCCGGACAACTGCGCGGCGACATTTCAGAAGTCAGATTGCAGATATCGATTTTATAGCAAGGTACGAGCGGCAAATGTCGCGCCGCGCCACTCATCGCAGCAGCGCAATGAGCCGGCTGCGACTGGGAACTTCGAGCTTGCGAAAAATCGCGTGGAGGTGCTTTTTCACCATCGCCAGACTCAAGCCGGCTTCATCGGAGATCTCCTGGTTACTTCGCCCCTCACAGACAAGTCGCGCAACTTCCTGTTCGCGCCTGGTGAGTCGGACGAGATGGGGCAAACGGGAGCTCGCCGGGCCGGTACGCGCGGCAGCAGAAGAGCGCAAATCTTCGCATTCGATAAGGAAATGCGGGCGCGCCACCCCGGCTGAACCGAGTTGTTTTAAATGGAGCGTTGCTCGCAAATGCGGCGACCGTGGATGATGCACCCGCTCTTCTTTAAAACCTGCTTGCGGGGCAATGGGGCGTTGCGCCTGTGCCCATTGTTGTTTGAGCAGACGGCATCGATCCAAAATCTCGGAAGGAATCGGAGAGGTCGCGTTCATCAGTTGCGCCTGCTCAGGCCCTTTTTCCCATACTGCGCAGAAGTCGCGCGCGGCCCGGTTTTGATAAATCGGTTTTAAGTTCCATCGCAGGAGGATCGTCGGCATTGGCAGCCGGCTCAGGAATTCTTCAAAGTCCATCCGCACCGAGTGTTCACGCTCGAGCCACCTGAGCCGGCGAAGGGCGGTCAGGAACTGCGGGTAAAGCTGCTGGAGCAACTTCGTCTCCGTCGGTGACAGATCGCCCTGTGTTGCCGTGCGCATGATTGCGATCACACAAATGAGTCTCTGTCCTCTCCGGAAAAGAAGGCCAACGCCATGGGCACATTTTTGCGGCGCCATGTATCGGCGATAAAAGGTCGATTTGATCAGGCTGGTTCGATTTGGAAAGAGGTCGCTAATCCGGACGAGCTTCTGAGGCGGTTGCCCGGCGATATAACTCTTGAGTGGCTCTGTGGTAAAAAACCCGTCGGGCATGGGCAATGTCCATTTCGCGATCATTGGCAAAATTGGATTCGGCTGAAGCATGAGGCCGATCATGCGATTTGGGATCGCGGCGGCGAGCAACTGCTGGATGGCTTTCCAGAACGAACCAATGTTCATGGCTGCGTGAAGGCTGAGCAGAGTCTTTTCCAGTGACGGATCAATCACCGCCTCGCGTTTCATGCCAACCCTGGAGGTCCGCTTCATTTGCCTGCCCCGCGCCTCATCGTCGCGCAGCCGCGGTTCCTTTGTCCCAGCCTTGGGCTGCGCTCATTCCGGAATGCTCAACAATCGGGAAATGAAAAAGGCAACCTAAGTTACCTGGCGATCATCAAGCAGTGCGCGAAATTTTACCTCAACGCTAAAAAAGAAAGGGAATATATCAAATGAAACTCCAAATCAATGTGCCAGTCAGCGGCCTGGACCTGGCAAGCTTGCTCCAGAATGAAGAAGGGTTTTTCCTCTGCCAAAACAGGGGGCAAAACTTCATTACTGTGGCAAAGCCTGGTCACTCGATCGCCTTTGGGCCAATGCCAGTCGGCCGAGGCATCATAGAGCAGCCGTCAGCTACGCTTGGACCAGAGCCCTGGGTTGTCACGAAGATAAGCAACTCCACCGAGTTTGCCGAATTCCGGACAGCCGGACCGCCGGCCGGCGGCAGATAGCGAGTTACAACAAGAAAGCAAAAGCCTCGGTGGGGAAACTCACCGGGGCTTTTTGCTTGTTGGTCAGATCGAAATGCCCAAGCGGCTGACCCGCCTTCGTTCTATTTCGGCGTGCCAGGCACAGCCGCCTCTACACCGCCTGCTCACCCTTGCTTCCAGCCGTTGCCGTTCCCATCCGGTCCGGCGAGCGCGGGTGCATATTCCGGCGTAAGATCGACATCTTCGGTGACATCCTCCAAATCCGGTTCCATCAGAGACTTCTCGTGATGTTCCTTTGCGATGAGCATGTAAAGCGACGGAACAATGAACAGAGTGAAAATCGTTCCGATCGTCATTCCGCCGACGAGCACGAGACCGATCGAGTTTCGCGCGGCAGCGCCGGCGCCGGTCACGAGCGTGAGTGGAAAGTGACCGGCCACAGTTGCAACGCTGGTCATCATGATTGGACGCAAACGAATGCGTGCGGCTTGCGCGACCGCCGCCAGCTTGGTCGAACCCTGCCGCTGCAGCTCGTTCGCAAATTGAACAATCAGGATTCCATTTTTCGAAACGAGACCGACGAGCGTGACGAGACCAACTTGTGAGTAGATGTTGAACGAAGTCGTCCACTTATCCGTGAAGAATTCGCCGAACGGCATCTTCAAAAACATGAATAGACCCGCGCCGAACATGGCGAGCGGAACCGAACCCAACAGAATAATGAACGGATCGCGGAAGCTGTTGAACTGCGCCGCCAGGACGAGAAAGATCAGCACGAGCGATAGCAAAAACACGCCGAGAAATTTGCTGCCTTCGGTGCGCAACTGGCGCGACTCGCCCGTATAATCGAGGACGTAACCTTTCGGAAGAATGTTACGCGCCTCGTTCTCCAAAAATTTCAGAGCGGCATCGAGCGAAACGGCGGGCACCCCGCTGATGGTGACCGCGTTGAGTTGTTGCATCCGATTGAGCGAACGCGCAACGGTTTTGGGTTTAATCGAAGCGACCGTGCTCAACGGGATGAGCTGATTGTTCGGCCCGCTCACGTAAATCTTTTCCAACTGCTCCGGGTTCAACCGATCGACGCGCTTGATTTGCGGAATCACTTTGTAACTGCGTCCTTCGATGTTGAATCGATTGACGTAATTCCCGCCAATACTGGCCGAGAGATCGGCGCCGACTTGCTGCATGTCGAGGCCGAGCGCCGCGACTTTGTCGTGATCGAAAACGATCGCCGATTGCGGCTGGTCGATCTTCGTATCGATATCGCCGAATTGGAAAATATGCGCCTGCATCGCTTTCCCGAAAATTTGCTTCGCGAATTCGAGAATGCGTTCCTGGTCGGCGGTCGATGTGATCACAAAGCTGACCGGAAAATTATCCCCTCCGGGAAGCGCTGAAGGCATGATCGGAAACATCTGGATCCCCGGAATCGCACCGAGTTGGGCTTGAACTTGGGGCAGGTAGGCCTTGGTCGGCGTTTTGCGAACACCCCACGGTTTCAAAACCATTCCGCCAAATCCGTTGTCTGGAAATGTAAGCTGAAATGTAAATCTTGTGTCGGGAATGTTTTGGAAGACTGTTCCGGCAGCATCCGCGTAACGGATCGTATCGTCGATGGTCGCGTTCGCCGGCGCTGTAATAATTCCAAAAATCACACCCTGATCTTCCGTCGGCGCTAATTCCTTTGAGGCCATTTTAGGAATCGCCGCGAACATTAAGAGCGCGAGGAGCGAAATGCCGGCCCAGAAAATGTAAACTGCGGGCCGCGCATTCAGCGTGCGATCGAGATGACTTCCGTACCAATCCCGGAAACGGTCGAACGTGCGATTAACCAGGCCGCTGAATCCTTTGTCAACGTGGCCGGCGCGCAAAAGATTTGCCGACATCATCGGCGACAGCGTCAGTGCGACGACGCCTGAAATGAAAACCGCGCCAGCGAGCGTGAGAGCGAATTCGCGAAACAACGCGCCGGTCAACCCACCTTGCATCGCGATCGGCGTGTAAACGGCGGCCAGCGTGATCGTCATCGCGATGATCGGCCCGATCAATTCTCGTGCACCGACGAGCGCGGCATTCATCCGTGACATGCCTTGGCGCAAATGTCGCTCGACATTTTCGACAACGACGATCGCATCATCGACCACCAATCCGACGGAAAGCACAATCGCCAGCAGCGTCAGCAAGTTGAGGCTGAACCCGAACAGCTGCATGAGAAACAACGCGCCGATCAGCGAAATTGGAATCGCGACGACCGGCACCAGCACCGAGCGGAAGGAGCCGAGGAACAAAAAGATCACGACCATCACAATGAGCAACGTGTCGATCAAAGTTTTTACGACTTCGTGTATCGCGTCGTTGATGTAAGCTGTGGCGTCGTAAGCGATTTCACCTTTCATGCCGGCTGGCAGTTCCTTTTGAATTTCCTCCATCTCCACACGGACACGCTTGATCACGTCCACCGAGTTCGCGTTTGGCAAAACCCAAATGCCCATGAAGACCGCCTTTTGACCGGAGAACCGCACTTCGGCGTTGTAGTCTTCAGCGCCCAGCTCCACGTCCGCGATGTCGCTCAGCCTGACGAGGTTTCCTTTCTCCTGGCGAATGACCAGCTTTTTGAAATCGTCCACTGTGTGCAGATCGGTGTTCGCGGTGAGATTGACCTGCAGCAGCGAGCCTTTCGTGTTACCGACGGCGGAGAGAAAATTATTTCGCGCCAGCATCGTGCGCACTTGAGCGGGGCTGATATTCAAAGCCGCCATTCGGTCCGGTTTCATCCAGATACGCATGGCAAACGTGCGTCCTCCGAGAATGTCCGCTTTCTGCACGCCACCGACCGCCGTGAGACGCGGCTGCACGAGTCGCACGAGATAATCGGTTACTTCGTTAGGCTGAAGAATGTCGGAAGTGAAACTGAGATAAGCCGAAGCAAATTGGGAATCGGCCGCCTCAATGCTGATGACCGGAATCTCCGCGTCCGGCGGCAAATCGCGCCGGATCGCGTCCACTTTCGAGCTGATATCCGAGAGCGCCTTGTTCGCGTCGTAATTCAATTTCAACCGCGCCGTGATCAGTGATTCGCCCTGTTTGCTTTGGGATTGGATGTAATCGATTCCATCGGCCGCTGCGATCGCGCGCTCAAGCGGCGTCGTGATAAATCCCCTCACGAGCTCGGCATCTGCGCCGACGTAAACCGTCTGCACCGTGATCGCCGCGATATCGCTGCGTGGATATTGGCGCACGTTGATCGTTCTCATCGCCTGCAAACCGGCGATGAGGATCACAAAGCTGACCACCAGCGCCAGCACCGGGCGTTTGATGAAAAGGTCAGTGAACGATTTCATGTCGATCTCCGATTGTTATGAATCTACTGGGTTGGGATTTATCTGCGGCTTCGGCGCCAGATCGTTATTGACCGTCACCGTCATTCCGTTTCGCAGTTTGAAAACTCCCGTGCTCACCACGATATCGCCGGCCTTCAATCCTTGCGTAATCGCGACGAAATCGCCGCGCGCTTCACCGATCCGCACAAATTGTTGTCGGATCACTTGCGATTCCTTGCCGGTCTTTTCGTCCTTTTGCTTGTCGATCACAAAAACCGAATCGCCGAACGGCGCGTATGAAATCGCGGATCCCGGAACGACCAGCGTCTTGTGTTTTTCGGGCAATGTGACTTCCGCTTTCGCGAACATTCCCGGTCGCAACGCGTGATCGGGATTTTCCAACGTCGCCTGCAACGTGATGTTGCGCGTGCTCGAATCGACCATCGAATTAATCGCGGTCAGCTTTCCGCTGAACACACGGCCGGGAAGCGCGTCCGTCGTTATGTGCACCTCCAGACCCGGCTTTAACTGACCAAGATGTTGCTGCGGCAAAGCGAAGTCGGCGAAGACCGGGTCAAGTGAAGTGAGCGGCACCACTTGTTGGCCTGCGTTGATCATTTGCCCAACGTTTACCTGGCGAATCCCGAGTTGGCCATCAAATGGCGCGATAATCGTCTTCTTGCGAATATTGGAGCGCATCTGATCGACAACTGCATTCAGCCTATTGAATTTCGATTGCGCGGCGTCGAGCTCAGCCTTCGAAACCACCTTTTGTGAGGCAAGGCCGCGAGTTCGTTCCAAGTCCTGTCGGGCCAGCTCGGCTTCAGCTTCTGCCGATCGCAAAAGCGCCTCTTCGGCCGACGCGTCCAGTTGGACCAACAAATCGCCTTTCTTCGCCGTGCCACCGTTTTCAAATGCGATTTGACTGACGACTCCGGCAAGCTCACTGGAAACGACCGCGCCTTGCACGGCCGAGATCGAACCGACAGCGGAAAGCACCGGCGCCCAATCTTCTTCTTTCACAGTTGCGCTCGATACCGTTGTCGGCGGCATCATCGCCGGCGTGGACGTCATCTTGCCGATTTGCAGACCTTTGATACTGACAATGACAATGATAAGAGCGATCAAGGCGCCAATCGCTACGCCCATCGTTCTGAGCTTCGATTTCATCTGTGTTTTGACCGGCTTCGCAATATCATGCATAAGCAACTTCTGCCTCCGGTTTGAACAACAAGCGCCAGAGCCTGCGGGTCACTTCCAGTTGTCGCTCCCGCCGTTCCGCGGCTGTCATCTGCTGTGGGCGCAGGACGTCCAGCATCAACATCCCCCGTGCCACGGCGTAAATTAGTTCTGCCAGCTCCGTTGGACTGAGACCATGTACCGCGGTTTGCGCTTCAGGTGCACGCGCAATCAAAACCGTCACGCCGTCCATGGCCGTTTGCAAAACGTCGCGGACCAAATCGGCCACGTGCTGATTGCGCGAGGCTTCGGCATAAAGATCGACAACGAAGGCTGAGACAACTTGCGGCGCGTCTTCGCAACAATGCGCGGTGAACAAAATCTCAAGCGACTCAAGCAGCGTTGGGGCCTGTTTCGCGCGCTCCAGTACTTCGTGGATTTCTTTCTTGTGCCGGTCGGCCATCGCGGAAATGACCGCGTCCTTGTTCTCGAAATAGCGATAAATCAGGCCGACGCTGATACCCGCCTCGGCACTGATGTCGTGCATGCTGGCTTGGTGGAAGCCTCGCTTGGCGAAGCAAACTAGGGCCGCATCGAGAATTTGGGTGCGTCGATCTGAGCCGGATTCTGTCTGGGGTTGTGACATAAGACTAGGAAGATGAATGAACGTTCATTCATTGTCAAATCGCCTGGTCTTGCGTATCTGGGGGATTTTATAATACCACCTTGGAGGGGCTTCCCTCTCCCTCTTTCGGGTGAGAAAACCCACCTGCCGTGTTTTTCAAGACCCCGTGTCCAAATCCGCTTCCAAGGCGTGTTGCGACATGACGGGCGCGGGATCCGCGTGCAATGTCGCGCTATCGACAGAAGGCTGACTCGATTGCGCAACGAATTGCCAGATTGCAACAATAGCACTCAGGATGCACATCGCGTAAGCGACAGTTTCCATGATACCCCGGCCCTTCTGTTCCGACCGAACGAGGAGTGTGTATGTAGATTCATGTCCATTGTTCATAAGTATGCTGACCCTCCTTTTTTTGATGAAGACGTCGCCGGCTTCTCATTTTGTCTAAATGCCGGTGATCGTTCATCGTTAACCTTTGAACGTTGGATGCAGCCACCGGATGGATTGGATTCAAACCAGGACAATTTTGTTTCGCCGGTTCTCGCCGGAGGCGCGCCATCTCATTGGCGTTTCCGGCGGACGCGATTCCGTCACGTTGCTGCATCAACTGGTCAATCGTGGCTATAAAAAACTCATCGTCTGTCATTTGAACCATCAATTGCGTGCCGCGAGCGATGCTGATGCGCGCTTCGTCGAAAAACTCGCCAGGAAGTACCATGCCGATTTTGAGCCGGGCTCGGCGAACGTGCGCGCTCTGGCGAAGAAAAACAAGATGTCGATCGAAGCCGCCGCCCGTGAAGCGCGTTACTCCTTCTTCGCCCAAGTGGCCAAACGGCGCCGCTGCCATACAATCTTCCTCGCACATCATGCCGACGACCTCGTTGAGACTTTTCTGATCAATCTAGTCCGCGGCGCAGGCCTGACCGGCCTTGCCGCGATGCGCGACGTGTCCACGCGCCGCATCGACGATGTCGATCTTACTATTGTGCGTCCACTACTTTCGGTATGGCGTGATGAGATCGACGGCTATGTGCGCGAACACCGGCTTAAATTCCGCGAAGACGCGTCCAACAAGAATCTTCTGCCGCTGCGCAACAGAATTCGCCGCCGCGTAATTCCGTATTTGGAGAAAACGCTCGGCCGCAATATCCGCCAGAATATCTGGCGAACAGCAATGATTGCCGCCGAGGAAGAGAACTGGATCGACAATCAAGTACGGGTTTCTCCTCATCATGAGGACCATCTTAGCGTGAAAGAGTTGCGCGTTCTGCCTCTCGCGCTCCAGCGCCGAACGATTTTGAAATGGCTGCGCGCGCAAAATATTGCCGAAATCGGATTCGAAGTGATCGAGCGCGTCCGCTCCTTACTCGATCCAGCTGCGCGCGTCGCGAAGGTAAATCTTCCGCAAGACCGACATGTGCGTCGCCGCGCCGGGAGACTATTTCTCGACTTGTAGTCGCCGCCGTCTGGGCGACGCGACGTGCGCGTGTTAAGCACGTCAGCGCCGCGCTTCCCCAGAGGGAAGCGTCTACAGCAATCCGTGAAAATCTGTGTAATCTGTGGCTGAATCGATTTTCAAATGACTTCCGAGATCCGCGTCCGTTTCGCCCCCTCGCCTACTGGCTATCTCCACATCGGCGGTGCGCGCACGGCTCTTTTCAACTGGCTCTTTGCGCGGCATCACGGGGGAAAATTCGTTCTGCGAATCGAAAACACTGACGTAAGGCGCAACGTCGAGGAAGCCGTGGCGGCGATTTACGAGGGATTGGAATGGCTCGGCCTTAATTGGGATGAAGGCCCACATGTGGGCGGAAATTTCGGACCGTACTTGCAAAGCGAACGCACAGAACTTTACGAGCGCTATCTCAAGAAACTTCAAGACGCTGGTCATATCTTCGAAGATCAGGGTGCTTTGCGATTTCGTTCGCCGCGCGAGCATGTCGTCGTCGACGATCTCGTCTGCGGCAAGATCGATTTCGATCTCAGCAATCCCGGAACGCATCCCGACATGACCGTCCGACGACCTGATGGCTCATGGATTTTTCACTTCGTCAACGTGATCGACGACCTCGAGATGAAAATCTCGCACGTTATTCGCGGCGAAGATCATCTCTCGAACACGCCGAAGCATATCGAGATTTTTCGAGCGCTCGGTGCGACGCCTCCGCATTACGCGCACATTCCGCTGATCCTGAACAAGGACGGCTCGAAGATGAGTAAACGCGACGAAGGGGCGCGCGTGGAGTATTACATTAAGCGAGGCTATCTGCCGGCGGCCGTTCGTAATTATCTCTGTTTGCTCGGCTGGTCGCCAAAAGATAACCGGGAGAAGATCGAGCTCGACGAGATCATTCGCCTTTTCGATCTAAGCAACGTCGGGCACAGCCATGCCACGTTTGATCCCGATAAATTGCATTGGTTGAACGGTGAGTATGCGCGCGAGCTAAGCGAGGCCGAGTTTTACGATTTTGCCGTAGCGAGGCTGCGGTCAAGTGGCGTGAGGCTCGATAATTATCCGGAGCAATACATCCGCGCGGCGCTGCAAACGTGCAAAGGGAAGATTAACACCTTCGACGAGCTGCCGGTATATTGTGGGTTCTATTTTGCAGACGATTTCGATTACAACCCGGAAGGCGTCGCGAAACATTTCACCGCAGAGAACAAACCGCGTCTGAACGCTGTTCGCGACGCGTTGAGTGCCCTGAATGAATTCGACGCCACCCAAATCGAGGCAACGTTCAAAGCCACGGCCGCTAACGTCGGCGTCAAAGTCGGGATGCTTGTGCATCCGACGCGGCTCGCCGTCACCGGGAGCAAGGCCGGCCCGAGTTTATATCATCTCCTCGAAGTTCTCGGGAAAGAGAGAGTGCGCGCCCGCATCGATCGCGCGCTTTCGATGTTTTGAAGCTCGGCAAGCGAAGCGCTCGCCCTACACCGGATGAATTAACCGTGCTGTCGTAATCCGTTGTAGGGCAAGCGCTTCGCCTGCCGGGCTTATTTGGGTTTCTTGGCATCTTTCGCCCACGTATCCTTTAACGTGATCGTCCGGTTCCACACTTGCTTCTCAGGCGTGGAATCCGAATCGAGCGCGAAATAACCGAGACGCTCGAACTGATAGCGTTCTTCCGGTCGCGCACTGGCAAGCGCCGGCTCGCATTTCGCCGTTACTACTTCGAGCGAGTGCGGATTGACAAACGATTTGAAATCGCCGGCCGCATCGGGCTCGGGAACGGTGAACAGCCGATCATACGACCGGACTTCCGCCTCGATTGCGCTTGCCGCGCTCACCCAGTGAATCGTGCCTTTGACTTTGCGATTGGAAGTCGCGCCGCCCGACTTGCTCTCAAGATCGACACTGCAACGAAGCTCAGTCACGTTGCCGGCGTCGTCTTTGATCACTTCATCGCACTTGATGATGTAAGCGAATTTGAGCCGCACTTCGCCGCCGGGCCGGAGCCGAAAATATTTCGGTGGCGGATTTTCCATGAAATCGTCGCGTTCGATGAAAAGCTCGCGGCTGAACGGAACTTTGCGCGTCCCGGCATTTGCATCTTCAGGATTATTGACCGCATCCAACTCTTCGATCCGATCTTCGGGATAATTGGTGAGCACAACTTTGATTGGCCGGAGCACCGCAAGCCGGCGGGTCGCGATGCGATTGAATTCATTGCGCACCGTGTGCTCAAGCAAGGCCATATCGGTCATACTCGGATATTTGGTGATGCCGATGTTGTAGGCGAACGCGCGCAACGCGCTCGCGGTCACGCCGCGCCGGCGTAACCCGGAAATCGTGAGCATGCGCGGGTCATCCCAGCCGTTGACGAGCTTGTCGTTCACCAGTTGGATAAGCTTGCGTTTACTCACGACTGAGTAGGTGAGATTGAGCCGCGCAAATTCGTATTGATGCGGACGCGGCTCAGCCAGTTCGAGGGCGTCCAGGATCCAATCGTAAAGCGGCCGGTGCACTTCGAACTCAAGCGTGCACACGGAGTGGCTGATGCCCTCGATGTAATCGCTGAGGGTGTGGGCCCAGTCGTACATTGGGTAAATGCACCATTTGTCGCCCGTCCGGTGATGTGACGCGTGCCGGACGCGATAGAGCACCGGATCGCGGAGCCAGACATTGGGCGCGCTCATGTCGACCTTCGCCCGCAGGGTGTGAGTATTATCCGCAAATTCGCCTGCCTTCATTCGGCCAAGCAAATCGAGATTCTCCTCGACCGGTCGGTTGCGAAACGGGCTCTCTTTTCCAATCCGCCGATATTCGTCTGTTTGCTCGCGCGACATGTCGTCCACATACGCCTTGCCCTTACCGACGAGATCGACAGCGTACTCGTAGAACTTGTCGAAATAATCCGAGGCGTAGAGCGGCGCGCCCATATTTTTCTCCGCCCAACCGCTGATCAGCCACCGCACGTCTGCCATTATGGAATTGACGTACTCGGTTTCTTCTTTCGTGGGGTTCGTATCGTCCATCCGCACATTGCAAATACCGCCGAACTCGCGTGCGATGCCGAAATTGAGGCAAATCGATTTCGCGTGGCCGATATGGAGATAACCGTTCGGTTCAGGTGGAAAACGAGTCGTAATCCGTTCGTATTTCCCAGTCCGAACATCCTCCGCGACAATGTCGCGAATAAAATCCGAAGGAGTAGGAGTCTCAATCGAAGCCGTCATCGTAATCGCGCGATCTTAGCAGACAAATGCCACCGTAGCACAGGCATCTTGCCTGTGGGGCACGCGGGCGTCGCGCCTGCAGTGTCGATCCGGCAGGCAAGATGCCCGCCGACCCCCATAGACAGGATGTCTCTGCCACGCCAACTTGCGAATATTGGCAGACGAACACACACAATCGTAATATCGCGGCAGTAATGAAAGAGAAGCAAACCACTGACCGTTACACGCTCGCCGATTTGGAAAATTGGCGCCGAGCGGCAGGCGATGTCGCGCCGTCAATCCGGCTTGGTGTTTTTGGCAATCCGGTCGCGCATTCGCTGTCGCCCAAAATGCAAAATTCAGCCCTGCGCGCCTGCAAGATCGATATGCAGTATGCGCGCTTTCATATTCGGGCGAACGAACTGAGATCTGCCCTGCGTTTTCTGCGCGACCTCGATTTTATCGGAATCAATTTGACGCTGCCGCACAAGATCGCGGCACTGACGCAGATCGATGAGGCGGATGAATCTGCGAGTCGCCCAGGCGCTGTAAACACGATCCGTGTTCGGGACAAAAAGCTGATTGGATCAAATACTGATGGCGAGGGATTCTTGCGAGCCATCCGCAGTGAATTCTCGGTCGATGTGCGCGATTTGCGGGTGATGCTTATCGGCTCCGGAGGCGGGACGGGCCATGCAATTGCCTGGCAATGCGCGCTCGAGAATTGCGAACGCCTCGTCCTGGTCAATCGCACCTTCGAAAAAGCGCAGGCCCTTGGGGAACGGCTGCGGCCGTACTTTGCCGGACCGCGCGTGCTCGGTCCCGCGGCTCGCCTCGAAGCGGTAGCGTGGGAGGAATCGGCATTGCGCATCCAACTGGCAGACATCGATCTTATCGTCAATGCCACGCCGTTGGGAATGAACCCGAACGATCCGAGCCCCATCCCGGCGCGGTTGCTCGCACCGCATCACATGGTTTTCGATTGCGTGTATGCGCCATCGAAAACGTCTTTGCTACGCGCAGCCGATGAGGCGGGCGCGCGTGGCACGAATGGACTGTCGATGTTGTTGCATCAAGGGGCGCTTTCGTTTGCCATCTGGTTCGACCGCGAAGCGCCAATAGCCGAGATGCGCAAAGCGCTGGCGTTGTAGCCGCCTCGCTCTGTCGAGGCGCTCCTCATCGTTGCGAGAAAGCACGGCGACACAGCGCCGTGACTACACCTCGTTTGTAAATTGCCCGGAAACCGCCATATTAGCCGATGGTAAGTGCCGGCATAAATTTCGCCCCCGAAAGTGTTCGGCGGACGGGCATTGATTTCGCGGAAGAACTGCAAGAGCTCAAGCGCGAGCGGAATGCCGTCATTCTCGCACACAACTATCAGGTGCCAGAGCTACAGGATGCGGCGGACTTCGTCGGCGACTCGCTGGGCTTGAGTTATCAAGCAGCAAAGACGGACGCGGATGTGATCTTGTTTTGTGGCGTCCATTTCATGGCCGAGACGGCAAAGATTATTAATCCGACGAAGCGAGTGATCTTGCCCGATCTCGATGCCGGCTGTTCGCTCTCCGAATCGTGTCCGCCGGAAAAGCTGGCACAGTTTCTAAAAGAACATGCCGACAAAAATTATTACGTCATCGCCTACATCAATTGCAGCGCTGGGGTGAAAGCGCAGGCTGACGTGATTTGCACGAGCGGCAATGCCGACAAGATCGTGCGCGCCGCGCCCGCTGATCGAAACATTCTCTTTGTTCCAGATCAAAATCTCGGCGCGTGGGTGATGGAAAGGACCGGGCGCAAAATGGATCTGTGGCAGGGCACTTGTTACGTCCACGTCGAGTTTACCGCGCGCAGCATTGCCAAGATCCGCGAGGAATACCCCGACGCGCCAGTCGTCGCGCATCCGGAATGCACCTATGCCGTACGCATGCTGGCCGACGAAGTTTGTTCGACCGAAAAAATGATCGCATTCTGCAAACAATCGCCCGCACAAGAAATCATCGTGGTGACCGAAGCGGGAATACTGCATCGATTGAAGAAAGAAATTCCCGGCAAGACATTCATTCCCGGGCCGACAGACAATTGTTTCTGCGGCGAGTGCCGGTTCATGAAGATGAACACTCTCGAGAAAGCGTACAACGCGCTCCTGAACATGGAGCCGGAGATCACTTTGCCCGAGTCCGTGCGCAAACGCGCGGAGGTCCCGATTCTGCGAATGCTTGAGTTGAGTCGTTAGCGCGGGGCTCTGCTACCTGTCATTCCGAGCGGCGTCGAGGAATCTCTCTTACTGTATGCAGTGATCCCGCAGCGGTGGGAGACTCCACTCTTATTCGACGCGCAACCAGTGGTTTGCTGCGCCAGGGCTTATTGTCCCGGTAAAGCGCAAGATGTTCGCGCGTTTTCTTGTCGAATTGCCAGTTTGTAATTGCGCTTGCTGCCGTAAATGATGGCACGGTTGTAATAGGCGGCCGCGTCTTTCGCGTTCAGGCCAATAGCCGCATTACAATCAATTAAGGCTTTATCTACCTGCCCGTTCGCGAAGTAAGCCGATATACGATAATCATAAAGGACGGAAGCGATACTTTTGTCAGGATTCGTCTGCAGAGCAGAGGTAAAGGATGAAATCGCCCTATCGTACTGATTACGGCGCAACGCAGCGTATCCTTCCGCTATCAACGCCGCCAGCTTTCCTCCGACACGCACGCTCGATCCGTCGCGGAGACGCAGGATTACTCCATGAGAGGAAGAAGAGGTTGTAGAATCACGCGATAAGGTTGAAAAATCGGGCCCTGGAGATTCAGCGCCTGCCGCTTCGAACACGAGCGTGAACCAGCTAAATCCCGCAATTACGCCGATGGTGAACCTTGAGCGCATAAACTGCACCGACGATTCCTTTGGCAAATCAGGTTTCGACCGGCAAGCGTTTTCGCCACAAAAAGTAAACCGGCACACCGGTTAGGACGATCAAGATTCCGATTCCAGAAGTAGCCGGCGCGAGCCAAGCGAGATCGACAATCAGCAATCCGGCAAGCACAATCGAAATAATCGGCACAAACGGATAACCCCACGTGCGATATGGTCGGTCGGCAGCCGGAGATTTTTTCCGGAGAAGAATGACCGCCGCGACCAACAACAAATAGAAGACCAGATCGGCGGAAACGATGTACTCGAGCAACTGCGTGTAAACATTTCCATGGGTCACCTCGCCTGTGACGGCATTCGCCGTCGCGGTGCGTGGGAGAGTTAGGAACGCAGTCCAGATTCCCTGCGCAACGAGCGCCGCGGCAGGCACGTGCTGCGCATTCGTCGTTCCGACGCGGCGGAAAAATAAATGATCACGCGCCATCGCGTAATAGACCCGCGCGCCCGCAAGGATGAGACCATTGTTACAGCCGAACGTTGAAATCATGATCGCAGCCGCCATGCACATCGCGCCGGGATGGCCGAAGAGGGCATTGATGGCCGCCACGGCGACCCGATTTTGCGGCGCGTGCTCGATTCCCGAAAACGGCAAAACAGCGATGTAAGCAAGATTAGCGAGCAGATACAAAACCACGACGATCCCGCAGCCGGCGAGCAGGGCGCGCGGCAGGTTTTTTCCGGGATCGCGCACTTCGCTGCCAATGAAGGTGACGTTGGTCCAGGCCGTTTGAGCAAAAAGCGGGCCGACCATCGCCTTGCCAAAAAGAAAGGCGAGCGCCAGCCCGCCAACGATGCCAAAACCGGGCTGCGCGGTTTGGGGACTCCACCCGTTCGCCCACGAATCCCACCACGCAGATGAACGGGCGGCGCTGTTTGCGCTCCAGCCCAGTGACAAACCGATCACTATGACTCCCGCGAGCGCCGCCGTCTTCGCGAATGTGAATGTATTCTGCACGAGCTTGCCGATCTCGAGGCCGCGCGTGTTGGTCCAGGTCAGCAATGCGATCAAAGCGATCGCGATCAGTTGCTCGGTCGATAAACTGATCGCGTAGTGATCGCCTAACGGAATTGGTTTCACCAGGTAATTCTCCGGTCCAACTGCCGGAACGAAGACACCGAGAAATTTCGCGAAGGCGATTGCCACTGCGGCGATCGTTCCCGTTTGAATCACGAGAAACAGAGTCCAGCCAAACAAAAAACCAATTGACGGCCCATAGGCTTCCCGGAGAAAAACATAAACGCCACCCGCGCGCGGCATCATTGTCGCAAGCTCGGAGCAACACAGCGCGCCGGTAATCGTCATCAATCCGGCCACTGCCCATGCGAGCAGCAGCCAGCCGGGAGCGCCAGTTAACCGGGCTGATTCGGCCGAAGTGATGAAAATGCCCGAGCCGATCATCGAGCCCATCACGATCATGGTCGCGTCGAGCGGGCCAAGCGCGCGAACCAAGCCGGTCTTCTCGCGCTGATTGTCGATTTTGTCGGTCATGCGGTCCTCAAAGCTAGAGCGGGTTGCGCAAAAGCGAGAAAACGAGCGCTGAGAGAGGCACTTCCGATCCTGTCATGTTGAGTGAAGCGAAACATCTCTGGCTATTAGGGTCGGTTGCTTGTGAAATGATTGAGATTCTTCACTTCGCTCAGAATGACAAGACTGCGTTTGCGGATTCTTATCGTGAACTCTTTGGCGCGCTGATTCTCACGCCTTGAGATTCGAGCTGTGATCGCAATTCACGCCCGAACTCGACTGCACCGGGTGTGTCGCTGTGAACGCAAATCGTTTCGCCGCGCACATCCACATCGTGGCCTTCGACAGAGCGCACTTTGCCTTCGCGCAACATCCGCAGAACGCGGGCAGCAGCTTCTTTTGGATCGCCGAGCAATGCATCGGGTCGTGTGCGTGGAACCAGCCATCCGTCATTCAAGTAATTACGATCCGCGAAAATTTCGCGTGCGATTTGCAAACCATGCGCCTGACCGGCGCGGGCGAGCTCGCTCTTGTCAGGCGCAAACAGAATTAGCTTGGGATCGACCGATTCGATGGCGCGCGCGATCGCATCGGCCAGTCTCTCGTCGCGCACAGCCATGTTGTAGAGCGCGCCATGCGGCTTAACGTGGTTTGGTCGCAGACCGGCCGCTTCGGCGATTGCCTGAAAAACGCCGAGTTGAAAAGCTACCGCATCAAAAACTTCGTCGGCAGTCATTTTCAATTCCTTTCGGCCGAAATTTTCACGATCGAAAAAACTTGGATGGGCTCCAACAGCGACGCTGTGCTTCTTAGCCGCACAAACTGCAGCGTGCATCGTATCGGAATCGCCGGCGTGAAACCCAGTTGCAATGTTCGCAGAGCTAATGAGTTCGAATAGCTCAGCGTCATGGCCGGCGCCTTCGCCAAGATCGGCGTTAAGATCGACGGACGAACTCATAAATCGTGCAAACTGAGTCCAATACGAAAGCGCTCGAGTTCGTGCTCGCGCTGAAGCAAAAGCCGATGCGCATCGGTGAGCGAGACTTCGAAAAAACGGACATGATCTCCGGCGCGGAGCTGCGCTGCTACTGAAAGATCGACCGTGATCACATGCGCGATTTTGGGATAACCGCCGATCGTTTGGCAATCTCCCAAAAGCAGAATCGGCCGGCCACTCGGCGGCACTTGGATCGTGCCCGGTGCGACTGCTTCGGAAATAAGCTCGGCGTGATTGGTTGGGCGCAATTCAGGACCCGCCAGGCGTGCGCCCATGCGATCTGAATCGGACGAGACGGCGAAGGATTCGCTCGTGAAGCGTTGAAGCGTTGAAGCGTTGAAGCGGGCCCAATCCATGCCGCGAATGAAACGCAAAATCGGATCGTGCCTCGCCGGATTTACCCAATCGTGCGGCGCAGTCCACGAGGAAATAACTGTAGCCGGGGTCGGTGACCCCGGCCATTTGCCAAGCGGAATAATATCGCCATCACGCAATTTACGACCATCCAATCCGCCAAAATTTGCCCGCAAATCCGTGGAGCGGCTTCTGAGAACGATCGGCATATCAATCCCGCCAGAAATCGCAGCCCAACATCGACACCCTGTCCTTGGATGATTGAACTTCAGTTCCTCGCCTGCATTTATGAACGCCGCGTGGCCCGCGGGCAACAATGTCGATCCAACGCGGACATCGAATTCGCCGCCGCACCAAGCAACGATTCGCTCGTCATTAAACCGCAACTGCAAACCGCCAAGCGTAATCTCGAGCCCAGCCGCGTCTTCATCATTGCCGACGAGCAGATTTGCCACGCGTAACGCGAACGGATCGAGCGCGCCGCTAGTCGAAACACCAAATTGACGGTAACCCGTGCGACCCAGATCTTGCACGCTGGTAAGAAATCCTGCGCGCGCGACGATCACCTTCATCGAATTGTCATCCTGAACGCAGTGAAGGATCTCACACAAGCTGATTGATCACGCTAATTCGCCTGTGTGTCCGGTAATTCAAATGTGAGGTCCCTCGCTTCGCTCGGGATGACCCTTTTCATTGTTTTAACGATTCAAACTCCTCCCGCGTGATCGCGCTAAAACGCACCCGATCCCCAGCGCGCAAAAAGGCAGGGGGACTTTTTTCCAGATCGAACAATTGCAATGGTGTCCGGCCAATTAGATTCCAGCCCCCGGGCGAGCGCAGAGGATAAATTCCCGTCTGCGCGCCTCCGATCCCGACTGAGCCCGCGGTAATTTCTTTGCGTGGCACCTCCCGCCGCGGTGTCGCCAACTTCTTCGCCAGACCTGTCAGGAATGGAAATCCGGGAACGAACCCGATGCAGCTCACGCGGTATTCAGCTGCGCCATGAAGATCGACAACTTCCTTTGTCGAGATCTGCGCATGTCGCGCGACGTCTTCGAGATCGGGAGCAAACTCCAGATCGTAGCAGACTGGAATTTCAACGGTTCGCGACGGCGATCGCCGGGTCCAGCCGGGCTTGGAAACACCAGCTACAGCAGCGCGAATTCGCGTCGCGAACCACTCGAATTCGTCTTCTGGAGTAACAGCCGTTTTTGCGACGGCGATCGGATCAAAGAAAATTGCGACGCTGGTATAAGCCGGCGCGAGCTCGATGACGCCGGGGATGGCAGCGCTTAGAAGCTGGTGAAGTGTCCCCAGCACCTCGTTCAGCGTTTCCTCAGGCGCATCGTCAAATTGGTCGCGCACCCGCACGATCAGCGCTGAATCTCCGAGGGGAATGATTTCCATAGGTCCTACCTGTCATGTTAAGCGAAGCGCCTGCCAAGCCGTAGCTTTATGCGAAGGTTTGGAAACATCTTTGTTTAGCGCCTGGTCGTGATTGGATTCACAATAATCAGAGATTCTTCGCTTCGCTCAGAATGACAATCTTGGTGACGGGGGAGCCAGCTCGCGCACTTACTCCGTGCGCTTCGCTTCGATCTCGATGTTGATCGCAACTTTTTGGCTAATGCCCGAGACCGCCTCAGTCGCTGGGGCAAACATCAAATTGAAGTCGCGCCGCGTGATTGGCTCGGTCGTCACCGTCCAACGCGTCCGGCTCGTTTCATTCATCGGCGTCAGCAATTTCACATGCAATGTGATCGGCCTGGTCACGCCGTGCATCGTGAGATCGCCAAGAATGTCGCCGCTTTGAGGCCCGGTGCGTTTCACGCTCCGGCTCTTGAACGTCATGTGGGGAAATTTTTCCACATTAAAAAATTCCGGGCTACGCAGATGATCGTCCCGTTTCTTAATGCGCGTATCGATGCTGTGCACGTCAATCTGCGCGGTGACCGATGAATTCTCCGGATGCTCGCGGTCGATATCTACCTTGCCGGTAAACCTGGTGAATTTGCCGTGAGTAGTGCCGAGAAATTGACGGACCGTAAAGGCAATCGTTGACCCGGACGAATCGAACTTGTAAGCCTCGTTCGCCGATGCGGCTGGATCCAAGCCGGCGATTAGGATCGAAGCAATAAGAATGCGTAGTGTCATTTTGAATTCTCCTTCGCCCTGTTTTTCGCCTCGGCCGTGAGCGTTTTCAAGAGCGGCGTGCGAGAAAGCGGCAGTCGCCCGAACAAATTTCCGAGCGCAAACGCCGGATCGGTCTTCAGTTTCTTCGCGTCGTGCACACCGGCGATGCGCGCCAGCTCGGTTTCGAAATGTGAAACGGCGCGCAGAGTCGGGTCGTTCGCATCGAGATAACCAAAGGCCCGCCGCAGAAGCGAAAACAATTCCGGTTCGTGATGGTCGCGCTCGGTACAAATCTCGATCAATTCGACGAAGTAAGCAGCTGTCTGCGTACGCGAGTAGTTCCGGCGAATTCCGGCGAACGGATTTCTCAGCACGACTTCGGTAAGCGTGTGCAAATTCGATTTTCGGCTACGAGCAATTTGAATTTCGGCCTCGAAAAATAAATCCAGTTTCCCGGCAAACGGGCTCTTGGCACGGCGCGCTCCCTTGGCCACGGTTTGGATGCAGCCAAGCGACTCTGTGCACCACGAGACGATCAGGCTGGTGTCGCTGAATTTTCGTTTGCGCAAGACGATAGCGCTGGTGCTTTCCACATTTCATTGTTAGCGCCAATTTCTTTGGAGCGCGAGGTGGATCGACCGCTCCGTCGGGCGATGTTAATCGTAACGGCGCAGCCCCAAACTGGCCCCAAGAGCGTGACGTTTCACCAAGTACGTGAAAACAAATGCGGCTTCGCCGGTTGGTTGGCATCGAGCAAGGGACTGCTCGATCCACCTGAACTTCCGCTTCCGATCGACGGGTTCTGACCTCTGAGGTCTGAGTCCTAACATCAGCGGTTTACGATGTGCAACGCGCGCTTTTCAACGTTAAGCGCTGCTTCTTTGACAGCTTCGCTCAAAGTCGGATGCGAGTGAACGGTACGTCCGAGGTCTTCGGAGCTGCCGCCAAATTCAATCACCGAGACCGCTTCGGCGATCAGTTCCGACGCCATATGTTGCAAAATATGCGCGCCAAGAATGCGATCAGTCTTCGCGTCGGCAACAAATTTAGCCATTCCATCAACATCTTCGTTCGCAACCGCGCGCCCATTCGCACGGAACGGAAATCTGCCGATTCGCACGTCGATTCCCTTCTCTTTCGCCTGATCTTCGGTCAGACCGACGCCGGCCAGCTCGGGATTAGTGTAAATGATGCCTGCAACTGCTTCGTAGTTCACATGGCCAGGTTTGCCCGCTATGATCTCTACGCACGCAATCCCTTCATCTTCGGCTTTGTGCGCCAGCATGGGCCCCGCGATCACGTCGCCAATCGCATAAATGCCTTCAATATTTGTGCGAAAGTTTTTATCCACTTTGATTCGTTTCCGTTCGTCAAACTCGACGCCGAGTTTTTCTGCACAGAGACCTTCCGAGAACGGGCGGCGCCCAACTGAGACAAGGACCTTATCCGCTTCGAATTTTAGTTCTTCGCCGCCTTTAGTTGCGGTGGCAGTCGCGTGCCCATTGTCGACCTTGACGGCGCTTACCTTTGTCTCGAGATGAAACGTGATGCCCTGAGCCGTAAGCGAGCGCTGGAGCAGATTGGAGAGCTCGAGATCGAAGCCGACGGCGATGCGCGGAAGAAATTCCAGCATGGTCACTTCCGAGCCAAGCCGGTTCCAAACCGAACCCAGCTCCAGACCGACCGCGCCCGCGCCAATGACGATGAGTTTCTTTGGGACTTCCGTGAATTCAAGCGCTTCGGTGCTGCTAACGATGGTTTTGCCATCGAACTTTGCGAACGGCAGCTCGATTGGCGCGCTGCCGGTGGCGATCACAATGTTTTTCGTTTCGATTTCCTGTGTCTCGCCTTTCGACGATTTAACGGAAACTTTTCCAGGCGCAGTGATCGTGCCGAGCCCTTCGAAAGTCGTCACCTTGTTCGTCTTCATCAGAGCGCGCACACCGCTGTTCATCGTTCTGACGACTTTGTCCTTACGCTGCTGCATTTTGGGAAGATCGACCTGGACGTTGTCGATCACGATTCCGTGCTTGGCGGCCTCCTTTTTTGCGAACATGACATGATCGCTCGACGTGAGGAGTGCTTTGCTCGGGATGCAGCCGACATTGAGGCAGGTTCCGCCGAGCTCCCTGTCTTTCTCGACCAGCGCGGTCTTCAATCCAAGTTGCCCAGAGCGGATCGCAGCGATGTAACCGCCCGGCCCGGAACCGATAATTACAACATCAAATTTTTCCATACGTCTGTTTTGTCATTCCGACCGAAGTGGAGGAATCTCTAATTATCAAAAAGAACAATAAGAGATGTCTCGACTTCGCTCGACATGACAATAAGGCATGGTCTAAAAATCGAGGGGCAGTTTTCTGGGTTCCTCGATGCATTCCTTTACTTTGATAAGGAAAGTGACCGCTTCTTTGCCGTCGATGGCGCGATGATCATAACTCAGCGCCAGATACATCATCGGGCGCACTTCCACCTTGCCGTCCACCACAACCGGGCGCGGCATGATTTTGTGCATGCCGAGAATGCCGCTTTGCGGCGGATTCAAAATCGGCGTGGCAAAGAGCGATCCGTACACTCCGCCGTTTGTGATCGTGAATGTCCCACCTTGCAGATCTTCGATCTTCAGTTTTCCGTCGCGCGCTCTGCTGGCATAATCAGCGATGTCGCGCTCCAGCTCGGCAAAACTTTTCTTGTCTGCATCGCGCACGATCGGCACAACGAGTCCGCGCTCCGTGCCAACCGCCACGCCGATATCGTAAAAATGGTTTTCGATGAAATCGTCTCCTTCGATGCGGCCGTTTACTACGGGCACTGCTTTGAGCCCTTCCACACATGCCTTGATAAAGAATGACATCAAGCCCAGTTTGACGCCGTTCTTTTTCGTGAACTTCTCTTGCGATTTCGCACGCAATTCCTGGACGGCGCTCATGTCGCATTCGTTGAAGGTGGTAAGAATGGCGGCGGTCTGCTGGGCCATCACCAATTGCGCCGCGATCTTGCGACGCAGTGGCGACATTCTCTTTCGAGTGAACCGGCCATCCCCGGATGGTTGAGCGGCTGAAGGGGGCGGCGCCGTCGTCCTGGGGACGCTAACAGCTTCTCCTGCAGATTTGCGGCCTTCGACCGCCGCAAGCACGTCGCCCTTGGTCAAACGTCCTCCTTTGCCGGTAGGGGAGATTTTCTCCGGCTCAACCTCTTCTTCTTCGACAATACGCCTCACGGCAGGCGAAAGAGTTGTCGCCGGGGTCGGTGACGCCCGCCCGCTGCGGTCATCCGCCTTCGCCGAGGCTGCGGCGGACAAGTCGCCCGCGGCTACTGTTTCCTTTCCTTCTGCGCCCTTTTTCTTCCCTTCGGGTTCCTTTTTCCTTTCCTGAGGCTCTTTCTCTTTTTCCGGAGGTTTCTCTTTCTTTTCCTCTGGCGGCGCCTTTGATTCGTCGATCGTCGCAACCACTTCGCCGATTTTCACTTCCTGGCCCTCGGGAACCTTTGTCTCTAGGACGCCATCCTTTTCCGCGACAATTTCTGTCGAAACTTTGTCGGTCTCCAGCGTGAAGAGGGCTTCACCTGCATTCACGAAGTCGCCCGACTTTTTGTGCCAGACGGAGACGACACCGCTCGTGATCGATTCGCCGACTGCGGGAATTTTAACTTCGATGGGCATGGGTGAGAATTGCCTAAGCTAATCGAGCGTCGCGGGCGAGACGCCTTTCGTCAACAGATAGGGCCCGCTTCTTCCATGTATCGCATCGGACCTAAGAGACGTATGGACTAGATTGAAAATGCGTCGGCGACCAAGCGGGCTTGCTCGCGTTTGTGTCGAGCAAGCGCACCGACCGCGGGACTGGCACTGGCTTCGCGGCCGGCGTACGCGATTTCGCTACAGAAAAGCGTGCGCAACCGCGGCTCGACAAAGGTCCACGCGCCCATGTTTTCCGGTTCTTCCTGGCACCAAACGAGCTTCGCGTTTTTGGGAAATGGCTTGAGTATTTCGCGCAGCTTCTTTTCAGCGAGCGGATAAAGCTGCTCGATGCGAATGATCGCCGCGTCCTCAATCTTTCGCTGCGTCCGGTAATTGAGCAGGTCGTAATAAACTTTCCCTGAGCAAAAGATGATCCGCTTCACTTTGTCGGGGTCACCGGACTCGGGCGAGCCGATGATTTCCTCGAACCGACCGTGGACGAATTCTTCTACGGGCGAAGAAGCGAACTTGGCGCGCAACAGACTTTTCGGTGTCGCGATGATAAGCGGCTTGATGAAATCGCGTTTCATCTGGCGCCGCAATACGTGAAAGTACTGCGCGGCCGTGGTGAGATTGCAGACTTGTATGTTGTCCTCTGCGCAGGCCTGAAGAAAGCGCTCGAGCCGGGCACTGGAGTGTTCCGGTCCCTGTCCCTCGTAGCCATGCGGCAGCAGTAATACGATTCCGCTCGGGCGCTGCCATTTTGATTCCGCCGAAACAATGAATTGATCGATGATGGTCTGCGCGCCATTGGCAAAATCACCAAACTGCGCCTCCCACAGACAAAGCATTTTCGGGTAATCGAGCGAGTAACCGTAGTCGAAACCGAGGACGGCAGCCTCTGAGAGGGGGCTGTTGTAAATACAGATGCGCGCTTGTTTTTCGGCGAGGTGCATCAGGGGCACGTAAGGCTGGCCGGTCTTTGCGTCGTAAAGAATGGAGTGCCGTGTGCTGAACGTGCCGCGCGAACTGTCCTGTCCCGACAATCGGATTGGAATTCCGTCCAGCAGCAGCGATCCGAAAGCGAGCGTTTCCGCGTAATGCCATTCGTATGGACCGCCCTCTTCGAAGACTTTGCGCTGATGATCGAGCACGATGCGTTTGATCTTCGGGTGTACCTCGAAACCCTCTGGTATGCGGGTCAGACCATCGACGATGGTCTTGAGCGTTTTCTCGGTAATCGCTGTCGGCTCAGATTCGCTCGAGTATTCCGGTTGGAAAATCGCTGTTGATTCTCTGAACCTGGCTTTCTCGCTCGCCTTCCGCTTTTCGATGGCGTCGACTTCATCTCGCGTCATTTCGAGCCGCAGACCAAACTCGGTTTCCAGCGAAGCCGCATCGTCTTCACTGAGTGTTCCCGCCTCGAGCAACTCGCGTCTATAAAGCTGCGTGACTGATGGGCGCTTCTCGATCTTTGCGTAAAGATCGGGCTGGGTAAACGACGGTTCGTCGCCCTCATTGTGGCCATAGCGGCGATAGCAATACATGTCGATCACCACGTCGCGTCCGAATTGCTGACGAAAATCGAATGCCAAATCGCTCACAAATTTTATGGCCAGCGGATCGTCGCCGTTCACATGAAAAATGGGCGCCTCAATCACCTTGGCGATATCGGTGCAATACATCGATGAACGCGCATCCTTTGGAAGCGTGGTGAAACCAATCTGATTGTTTACAACGACGTGAATGGTGCCGCCTGTGCTGTAACCCGGTAACTGCGATAAGTTGAGCGTTTCAGCCACGATTCCCTGCGCGATGAAAGCCGCATCACCGTGCACCAGCAGTGGCAAGACCTTGCAGCGACGCTCGGTGTCGCCGCGAATTCGTTGGCGGGCGCGCGCTTTTCCTTCGACTACAGGATCGACGGCCTCCAGATGGCTCGGGTTCGACGAGAGCCGAATCTCAATCTCAGCGCCGGAAGCAAGCCTGCGCACCGAGTGATAACCAAGGTGGTATTTCACGTCGCCGTCGCCGGCCACCAGCTCGGGAATATAATTGTCGCTGAACTCGGTAAAGATGACCTTGAGCGATTTGCGCAAAAAATTCGCCAGCACATTCAGCCGGCCACGATGCGCCATGCCCATGCAGATTTCCTCAACCCCGCCCTCGGGGCAATTATGCAGGATCGTATCCAGAATCACCATGAGGGATTCCGCCCCCTGGAGCGAAAACCGTTTTTGCCCGACGTAGCGGGTATGCAGGAAGATCTCGAACGATTCGGCTTCGAGCAGCGCCCGTAGCAGCGCCACCTGAACCGCACGCGGCGTCGAATGCTTCTGGGGCCGCGTCTCCAACCGTCGTCGCACCCATTCGCGCACCCGCGGATTCTGGATGTGCATGAATTCCGAGCCGATGGAGTCGGCATAAATCCTTTCCAAGCCGGCGACCATTTCACGCAACGTCATCGGCTGGTTATCAAGGAAGAATTTCGATGAAACGCGCAGATCGAGATCCGAATCGCTGAATCCGAACTCACGCAGAGCCAGCAACGGATTTTGCGGTCGCGTCTCTGCTAATGGATCGACCCGTGCAACAGTATGACCGAGCGAGCAATACGCGTAGATCAAACCATCCACACGTGTCTGCAGTGCGGCGTCACGAGCCTCGGCTTCCGCCAGAGATGCCCCGTCGCGTTGCGGCAAATTCCCAAGCTCGAATCCTTCAAAAAAGGCCGACCATCCTGAATCAACTGACTCCGGATTTTGCTGCCACCGCTTATAGTTTTCCTCGATCAGGTCGAGATTTGCCCGAGCGGCAATGGAAGTGTTCATGGCAAATTTAATCTGCGATGATTACGGGGTGCGGCAAGTTGACAGTGCTGGTGACCCGGCTAATGGCAACGATTGTGAGAGTGAGACGTAGCATGCTGCGTAGAAGGTTTTCGGCGAGGGCGCAGAAAGTCGGAACTGGATTCGCATTACCACGTGACGCGCGTGCGCTCCTCAGAGGCGCTAATGCCGTGCTGCGTTTGTTCATTGCGATTCTGTTGGTCGTCGGAACATCGTTGTCGTGTTTTGGTCAAGCCGATCCGGCTTCGGAACCGACTGTTTTGGCGCTGGCGAAGGTCCTGCCAGCCGTGGTCAATATCAACACTGAGCGCGTAGTCAGGCGAACAGTGCGCGATCCGTTTGAGGACTTTTACGCGCAATTCTTCGGGTATGATCGGGTTCGGCCGCGCGAAATTCGCCAAACCCTGCAAAGCCTCGGTTCCGGTTTTATCATTGATCCGGCCGGTTACATCATTACGAATCAGCACGTCGTCGAGCGCGCCGCGGATTTGAAAATTCACGTGACAACGAACGACGGGAAAACTCACAGCGCCCACTATATCGCGGGCGATGACAAGACCGATCTGGCGTTCATTAAAATCGACGCCAAAACGGATTTTCCATTTGTCAGCCTCGATGATATCTCTCCGAACATCCTTGGCCAGACAGTTATCGTAGTCGGCAATGCGGTAGGCTACGGCAGTTCAATCAGCCGCGGCGTTCTTAGTGCGGTCAATCGCAATATCACCGTCGATGATGTCGAGTACAAGAACTTGGTACAGACTGACGCGGCCATTAATCCAGGGAACAGCGGTGGGCCGGTTATTGATATTTCCGGGCGACTGGTCGGCATTAGCTCGGCGAAAATGGCGTTCACCCCGCAAGGTGTCCCTACCCAGGGATTGGGTTTCGCCATCCCAGCCGACGTGGTTCGCGACAGCGTCAACCGATTCAAAAAAATTGCCCAGAAACAGCCGGCACCAACAAAACAGGCCGCAACCAGCGAAGCATCGGTATCGAATGCCGAACGGTTATTTGGAATGCAACTTCAGAATCTGGACCAGGAATTGAGCGACGCGCTCGGGTACGCGCAAGGCCGGGGCGTTCTGATTACCGCAGTCGAACGGGAGAGCCCGGCCGATGAAGCGGGAATAGGACGCGGGCTCGTCATTTACCGTGTGGGCCAATCCGACGTGAACTCCGTCAAACAAGTCGAGAATCTGCTTAGCCGTGTGCAGAGCGGTGCGAACGTGACTTTCACCGTTGGTGTAATCCGCGCCAGCGGGCAAGGTCGCCAGGTGGCTACTTTGACCATGGCGGCGCGTTGACAAAAAAAATCGCAACGCAATTGCGGTTCGATTGTCTCATGGAAATATCGCGCAATGATTAAGGTTGAGAATTTAACGAAGCGTTACGCCGGCCAGCCTGCGATCCAGGATCTGAATTTCGAAGTTGGCCAGGGCGAAATCATGGGATTTCTGGGGCCAAACGGTGCAGGCAAAACGACCACCATGCGCATTTTGGCCAGCTTCATGCCGCCTACCTCGGGTCGCGCTACGATCGCCGGGTTCGATGTTTTTGAGCAATCGCTTCAGGCACGGGCCCACCTGGGCTACATGCCGGAAAATGTGCCGCTCTACAACGACATGCGGGTGACGGAATACCTTGATTACCGCGCGGCGCTGAAAGCGGTCCCACGCCGCCGCCTTGCCGAGCGCGTAGGCGATGCAAAGGAACTTTGCGGGCTTAAGGAAGTGGAGAAGCAGCTGATCGGTACCCTCTCCAAAGGTTATCGCCAACGGGTCGGTCTGGCGGACGCGCTTTTACACGAGCCCGATCTTCTCATTCTCGACGAGCCGACGATTGGTCTCGATCCAAATCAAATCCGCCAGGTGCGCGAGTTGATTAAAAATTTGGGGAAACAGCACACGATCCTGCTTTCCACTCACATTTTGCCGGAAGTCGAGATGACGTGCAGCCGGGTCATCATCATTCATAAAGGCCGAATCGAGGCATGCGATACGCCGGAAAATTTGCTGGGAAAGATCCGGCAGGCTGGCGGAGTAGTCGTTGAAGCAAAAATAGGGCCCGATAACGGGATAGAGGAACTAAAGAAAATTTCAGGTGTCCGGGACGTAATTGTCGATGCGGATGGCGATTGGAAAATATTCTCGCTCCGGGTGGAATCAGGCGTTGATGTGCGCGAAGAAATTTTTCGGCTGGCCATCGATCGCCATTGGACCGTGCGCGAACTGACTCAACGTCGAGCGACGCTCGAGGATGTCTTCGTCGAACTCACGCACCCCGACCTCGTTTAGCGGCCCTAGTTCCCGATGCGTAAGTTTTACACTCTGCTCTCCCGCGAAGTACGCAGCTACTTTCACTCGCCGATCGCCTATGTCGTCATGATTTTTTTTCTGCTCATCAGCGGGGTGGATTTTTATTTTCAGATTTCCTTCATGAACCAGCGGCAGGTGCAATACACCGTTCAGGAAGCTTTTTTTAACTCGGTCTTCTTCTGGTTCGCGTTCGTTCTGATTTTCCCCCTCATCACAATGCGCTTGTTTGCGGAGGAATTTAAGCTCGGCACGATCGAGCCGCTGATGACGGCGCCGGTGCGTGACTGGCAGGTGGTGCTCGCGAAATTTTTTGGCGCGCTGGTCTTTTATCTCGTCCTCTGGATCCCGACCCTGCTTTACTTTGCGATTTTTCTCAAACTGACGAACCAGCCAGCCGCACATTCTGGCGGGGCATACTTCGGCTCGTATCTAATGCTTTTATTGCTGGGAATGTTTTATCTTTCGATCGGTTGCCTCACCTCGGTTCTGACCAGGAACCAGATCATCGCAGCGATCATTTCCTTCTGCGCAATTACATTGTTGTTCTTCCTCGGTCTGGTGCAGTTCATTCTCCTTGACGTCAGCTCGGCAACACGCGATTTGCTCGGCTACTTTTCCGCGATCGACCATATGCTGACCTTCTCCCGGGGTGTGATCGATACGCGCCCGATCGTTTTTTACCTGAGCATGACGATCGTGATGCTGACGCTCACCTATCAGGCGTTCCAATCCCGCAAATGGAGACTGTAACAAATGGCTGAAGAGGCAAAACAGCCCCGCAGACGTTCGGACAAAAAAATCCGCCGGGTTAAGATCGGTTTTAACGTTCTCGCCCAAGTCGTTCTGATTTTGTTTATCGCTGTGATGGTGAATTCCATCGCTTTCAAACACTACGCGCGCTGGGATTTTTCCCGCGACCAAAAATACGAACTCTCCGATAAAACGAAGCGTTTTCTCGACTCCATCAAAGGCAAGATGCGGATCACGATTTTCTTTTCACCGAACACACCGATCACCGCCGACGTGCAGAATTTGCTGACTGAATACCAATATGCGGCGAAGGGAAAGATCGACATCGAACGAATCGATCCCGAGCGCAATCTTTCTCGCGCCAAAGAGCTGTTCGACAAATACAAAGTGGTCAGCGACGAGAGCCTTTTAGTGTTCGATTACGAAGGGCGCAACAAGACGGTCAAGGCGTCCGAGATGGCTGAGATCGATCAAAGCGGGATGGCTCTCGGCGAAGGCCCGCGCGTGACCGCCTTTAAAGGCGAGCAGGCTATCACGAGCGCAATGATGGACCTCGTCGAAGGGAAAAAGAATACGGTTGGATACGTGCTCGGTCACAAGGAACCGCCGCTCGCCGGGGCCAGCACGATCTCCATCCTGAAGACATTCATCGAGAACGAGAACATCAAGTTCCAGGAGTTGAATCTTTTCGATGTCGAGGCCATTCCGGCGGAATTGAAAACGATCCTGATTATTGGACCGCAATACGATTTTTCGGATCGCGAAATGAAATTGTTGCGCGATTTCTGGGATAAGCAGGGAAGAATCCTGCTGCTTCTCGATCCGGCAGCCAAAACGCCAAAGTTAGACGCATTTCTCAACGAACTGGGCGTAAAGCGGAACGACGATCGGCTGATGGTTTTCCTGCGGACGGGAATCCAGGAAGTGGCGCTCACCCGAGACGTGCAAGCGCATTTTCTAGGCGGCAGTCCAATTACCCAACGACTGGCCGATGTCCGGGCGCTCTTTTTTGGCGGAACATCTTCGCTTACTCTCGAGCCAGACCGGGTACGCGCCGCGAATGTCCGGATCGAGCCGCTGATTCAGGCGGAAAAAGGCTACTTCGCCGAAACCGATTATAATACAGACGATCAGGCAAAGCTGCAGGCTGACGCGCAGCGGAGTAGCGACGCACCGATTACGATCGGCGCAGGGATCGAAAAAGGCGGTAGTGCCGACCAGCGCGTGCAGGTGGATTCGTCGCGGCTCGTCGTCGTAAGCAATGCGACCTTCGTTCAAGACAATGCGGTCACGCAAGATCAGCAAGCGCTCGATTTCATTTCTGGCAGCGTGAATTGGCTGCTTAGGCGGGAAGAGTTAATCGGTATCGCGCCGAAGGTTCCAAAGCCGCTCACCTTCACTCTCAACGAAGACGCGTTACGCAATCTGCGGTGGATCATTTTGGTCCTGATGCCGCTGATTCCAGCCGTAATTGGGAGCGTAGTTTGGTGGCAGCGTCGCGTTTGACTCAGATAATGTCCTCGGACACCGGCCGCATCATCCACGTTTTAGGGCAAGCGCGTCGCTTGCCAGGCGAGATTGGCAACCCCGAAGCCTTTCGACGCTGCCCTGCAAGTTTATGAACTGGAAGACCACCATTGTTTTAGCTGCGATTGCGCTCGGTGTTTTCGTTTACTTGAGATTTTTCGAGCTTAAACAACCGGGCACACAAGAAGCCAGACGCCAGGCGCAAAATATCGTCAACTTCGATCGAGACAAAATCGACGGCATCGTCATTCTAAATGGAGATGAGAAGATTGAATTGCGGCGTCGCGACAACCGATGGCGCCTTGAAACACCAATCAAGGACCAGGCAGACAGTTCTTTGATCGACAATCTGTTGTCGGATTTGGGGAACTGGCAGAAGGAGGGAACGATTTCAGCCAAAGAAATCGACGCCGATAAGAGCAAGCTTGCCGAATATGGCCTGAACAGGCCCAAACTGAGGCTCAAATTGCTTGGCCAGGATAAACCCCCGGCAATTTTATTCGGAAAAGACGCCGCCCTCGAAGGCAAGATGTATGTGCGCTTTGAGAATTCAAAGGAAACCTATCTAGCGGGACAGACGATCAAGAAAGACATCGATAAAAAAGCGGAGGAATTCCGCGACCGGAAACTAACCGACCTCATCACCGCGCAGGTGTCGCGCGTCATTCTAAAAACGCTCACTGGTGAAATGGAACTACAGAAGAAGGGCGATCACTGGGAAATTCTCAAGCCCCTGCGCGCGCCCGGCGATGACCAAAAGATTGGCGATCTGATCGCGCAAGTTACTGCTTCCCGAATTCAACAATTCGTGGCGGACGATCACGGCGATCTTCGTCCTTATGGATTGGCCGAGCCGCGCGGCGCAATCACACTGTTTGCTCAGGAAGACCACCAGGGTCAGCTGCTCCAGATCGGTGGCGTGCCGGAGAAGCAAAAAGACGAAATCTATGTCCGGTTCGCGCCGCGCGGATTCGTTTACACGCTGCCGAAGAAGATCGAAGAGATCCTCAACACAAAGCCAGACGATCTGCGCGACCGCCATCTGGTTCGAGTCGACACAAACATTCTCGATCGGATCACGATCGACGCTCCAGGCAAGGGTAAGACCGTTCTGGCGCGGAAGGATAACAACTGGACAATCGCCAGCCGCGACAATGCCCCGGCGAATTCAGGCGAAGTCCGGCGCTTGATCGACACGCTGCAAAATGAACGGGTGACCAAATTTGTCGAAGATGTCGCTTCAGATTTGCCGAAGTACGGCCTCGACAAACCGCAACTGCAATTGACCCTCAGCTCATTTGCTTCGGAGAACACTGCCGAGAGCAAAGCTGGCGAGCAGCCCTTCGCTACAGTGACGTTTGGAAAAGTGGATGGCGATAACGTTTACGCGCGGCTGGCCGATGAGCCCTTCGTCGTAGCGGTCCGACGCGGCTTGCTCGACCAAATTCCGATTGATCCTTTGCAATGGCAGGAATTGTCGATCTTCAAATTTAAGCCGGAGCAAATTCATCGCGTGACCGTCAGCACAGACAAAGAGCTGGCGCTGGAGCGCGGCGAAAACAAGCAATGGCGCTGGCTCAAAGGAAGTGGCGAGATCAATCAAGCTAATGTGCAGTCGCTGCTCAACACGTTGTCGAGCTTGCGTGCGCTGCGCTGGGTTGGACCAACCACCGCCCAGCACGGCTTCGATAAACCGCAGCTTACGCTCACGTTTACGACTTCGCCCGACGACAAAGTCTCGCACAAGCTGTTGGTTGGCAGTGCGGCTGGCAACGGAACATGGTTCGCGCGGAGGGAGGAACGCGAAGGCACTTTCATCATTCGCGACTCCGATCTTAACGCATTGAAGCTGCCGCTCCTGGCAGTGGCCTCTCCGTCCCCGAGTCCATCACCGAAGGAAATCGCTTCGCCGGCCGCGAAGCGATGACGTTGTAGCCGACGCTTTGCCTGCCACGCCGTCTTGTCGGGCCGGAGCGCGGCGAAAGCGGAAGCTCAGAGAAGGCGGACCTGCCGCGGAGTATTAGCTTGCGCTGCCTTCCACCTGTTTGCGGGCAATCGGCCCGACATATGGAATGTCCCAACGCACGCCGGTAAACGCTTTCACCATGGCAATGATCCAGATCACCAGGAACGCAATATGGACGAGCGCAGCGATGATCGCCCAGAAAAATACCAGCACTCCGCCGATGCCAGGGATTGCGCCGAAGACCGCATGCACGACCGAGGAGACAATGTTAAAAAGCAGCCATGCGCAACCAAAGACGATCGATTGCATGGCATAAAAGCGGACAAAACTGTCGCGTTTTTCGAGAATGTAAAAAATGATGCCCCCGATGAGTGGAATGCAGGCAATGGCTGCAGCCACGTTTGAAGGCAAACCGGTCGATTGAGATGTCGCGCTCGACCCGGGTTCCGGGCTTGGCGGAGGCGGAGGTGGCTGGCTCGGTTCAGTTGGCTCGGGCATGATCTACATACACAAAGCGGCAGATAGGTTGTCAAGCAATCTTGCGTTCGTGAGCGATTTTCCTTTTCGTTCCCTGGCAAGAACTAATATCGTGGCACCCTACGCAACCAGGTACAATGACCAAGAATTTTTACCTAGCGCGCGCTTTCACATTAATCGAATTGCTGATTGTCATCGCGGTCATCGCCATTCTTGCTACGGTTGCCTATCCGGTCTTTATCGGCACGCAGGAGCGCGCGAAAGTGACCAAGGACATGAACAATCTCCGCCAGATTGGCCTCGCGACCCAAACTTACATGAACGACAACGATGGTGTCCTTCCTGGTTCAACAACCGATCTAATAAATGGAAGGTGGATGTCGCAACTGGAACTGAATCGAAAATACTTGTCCGCATGGGGGGTTTTGCATTCGCCTTTCGACAGGCGCTCCCCATCAGAAGTGGGCGATGCAACGACGCCGGTTAGCTACGGCATCAATGCGAACGTTTACCAGGGCGGCGTAGCAATATCCGCTGACAGAATCACCAAGCCTACAGCTTTTATTCTTTTTGCTCCCGCGCAAGCCGCCGGAGCCACTGTCACTTTTTCGGGGTTTGCTACCGAGGGCGCTCCAGGCGTCAGAGTCCTCGGAATCGGGGGAGCCCCGCCACGGGCAACGAGTACCCCGGGCGGAAATGCCACTGGCGGCACGCAGAACAACCGCCAACGAATCAATGCCCTGTTCGCTGATTTACATGCCGAGAGCATGGATTGGATGACCTTCACAAGCAATACAGCGAACCCACCAAGCGATCCAGACGGGTATCTGCGTTGGAATCCATTCTGAAAATCGCCGGCGGCGCGAATCGCTATCCAGCGCTGGTTGGCTCAGGCTTGCTCGAGCAGGCTGGAAGGTACGTGCGCAATTGTCTCGACTGGAGAACATGCGCAATTATTTCCGATACCAACGTCGCACCGCTCTTAGGCGATCGGATCAAACGAAGTTTAGAGTCAGCCAATTTTCAGCCGACGCTGATCACAATTCCGGCGGGCGAGAAATCGAAGACGCTCGAGCAAGCCGCTGCGATTTGCGACCAGATGATCGCTGCCGGGTTGGATCGGCAATCGTTTGTCATTGGTCTCGGCGGAGGCATGATCGGCGACATTTCCGGATTCGTCGCGGCGATCTATTATCGCGGAATCCCGCATGTCCAAATTCCGACGACGCTGCTTGCGATGGTCGATAGCTCGATCGGTGGGAAGACTGGAGTCAACACGTCCGACGGAAAAAACCTGGTCGGCCTGTTTCATCATCCGTCGCTCGTGATTGATGACGTAGAGCTTTTAAAAACGCTGCCACCTCGCGAATTCAATCAGGGTTTCGCCGAAGTTATTAAGCACGCGATTGTCGCCGACGCGGAAATGTTCGGGGCATTGAAAGATACGCAGGCAAACGATCCCCTTGCCCTACAAGCGCTGATCAAGCACAACGTCGAGGTAAAATCAAAAATCGTCGCGAAAGACGAGCGCGACCAGACCGGCGAACGCGCGATTCTCAATTTCGGGCACACCGTTGGCCACGCCATTGAGCGCGCCGGAGATTACCGCAAATTTCTGCACGGCGAAGCCGTCAGCCTCGGAATTGTCGCAGCCTGCGCTATCTCAATGAAAAAGGCGGGACTGTCACCGGAACAACGCGATGCGATTGTCGATCGTCTGCGGCAATTCAATTTACCAACCCAATTGCCGAAAGATTTCCCGCTCGAGAAAATCATCGAAACGCTGAAGTTCGACAAAAAATTCGAAGGCGGAAAGGTTCGGTTTGTTGTGACGCCGCATATTGGCGCTGCTCACCTAACGAACAACGTCACGCTCGATGACATCCGCGAAGCGATTGACGAACTGTAGGGCGTCTGTGCCAGACGCCGAGACGTTTCGCAGAAACGTCCTACAGTCCCCGCGCCGTGCGATAATACTCGGCTAATCCATCCGTCACGCTGTCGGCATATTCGCGGAAAATGCTTTTGCGCTCCACGCCATTGACGTTACGCATTCCTTCGTAGTCACCCGCTTGAATACGCGCGAAGGCGTCGTTGCTGTTCATGACGTACGGCTCGCAATAAACAACCGGACACCGATAAATCCGTGTCGCCAGCAGATTGCGCGCATAAACATAACCGCTCGTGCCGACTTTGGTCGTCGTCAGCGTCGTTGGATATTGGTAGGGCGGCAATTGCATTTCCTTCGCCATGGCTGTCGCTACCACATCAGCAAGGGGCAATTCTTCGTCGTAGACGCGACTTAAAAGTCGCCGGATCATCTCAAAACGTTCGTCGTCGAATTCGAGCTCGTCCTGCAAATACGAACCATTCACCAGGAGATGAAGATGATTCGTGTCGAGCAACATCGGGCTGTTTGGATCGCCCCACCCTTCGGCGTTGAAATGCAAACAAAGCACCAGATCAGGATGCAATTTGAAGTTCACCAGTGCCGCTCGCCGTCGAATCTCGCTGTAGCGGTAGAATAAAATCTCGCTCTGCCAGCGAACTGTTTGCTCGTTTTCGGGATCATTTTGACCAAGAACGTCCGCCCGCGGCTGCGGCACGCCGTTTTTGATCAAAATTTTCCTGGCCAGCTCCTGAAAATCGTCCGGACGCTTTGCCGTGACCGGTTCGTTACTATTTCGGATAAAGAAAACTCTTGCGCCCAATTCTCGTAATCGCGGCGCCAACAAGCGCGCTACACGGAAAGTTAGATCGCCTTCCTGCACCGGCGGGTTGTTCCCGACCTGGAACCAGCGCTCCTCCATCTTTGCCCATTTTCCGCCAAGGTGGCCGGGGTCGAGCGCAATTCGCAAACCTGAGAGCGGCCTTTTCGGCTTTGCTGCTGGAAGAGATTCGGCCGGTCGCCAAAGCCGCGGCACCCGTTTGCGCGCGGCGTCGTTTTTGGCAAAGCGCAACGTGCAAAACTTTTGCGTCTCCCGATTCATCAGAATCCGCGCGGTCTTCTCATTTATTTCGATCAAATCCGGCGCGAACCCGTGGGTGCAATAAACGTCCCGGATTAACCAGGTAAACTCATCATAGGTAATTGTTTCCTGATACTTCTCTAGCACGCTCCATTTCGGTTTGCTGCCGAGGATGCTGACGTTCTCAGCCGCTTGAAGAGCAGGCAGAAAAATCAGGAGCAGGAATAACGAAGCAGGAATGACGAATGACGCAAGAATGACGAAACCCGAATGACGAAACGCCACTTTTCGAACTTGGTCATTTGTCATTAATTCGCCATTCGTCGTTTGTATTTCCTCATTAATTTTCACATCGACGTTTGAAAGCTCTCTAATACGATGCTCGCACAATGCTAACGGTTCTTTTTCTGGGCGATGTCGTAGGTGAGCCAGGGCGCAAAGCAGTCATCGGCCGGCTGCCTGAGCTAAAAGAAAAGCATGCATTGGATTTCGTCATCGTTAACGGCGAGAACGCAGCCGGCGGTCGCGGCATAACGGGAAAAATCACCATCGAGCTCTTGCGAGCAGGCGTGTCGGTTGTAACGACCGGCGATCATATTTGGGACCAAAAGGATATTGTCTCATTCCTCGCTCTGGAACCGCGTCTGCTACGCCCATTGAATTATCCCGAGGGCGCGCCGGGCGGCGGATCGATCGTTCTGGAAACGGCCAAGGGAAAAGTCGGCGTGATCAATGTGCAGGCGCGCACATTCATGCAGCCAATTTTGGACAATCCATTTCGCGCGCTTGAAACGGCCGTGACAAAGATGCGCCAAGAAACCGCAAACATAATCGTGGATGCGCATGGCGAGACCACAAGCGAAAAGATCGCGCTTGGCCGATTTCTTGACGGCAAAGTCTCAGCTGTGATCGGGACTCACACACATATTCAGACAGCGGACGAACAAATCTTTCCCGGTGGCACCGCGTTTTTGTGCGATGCGGGAATGTGCGGTCCGGTAAATTCGATCCTCGGGCGCGCCATCGAACCGATCATGAACCGATTCATCTCGAATTTACCGGCATCGTTCCCCGTCGCCGGCGGTGAGGTGCGCTTGCGCGGAGCGTTAATCGAAATCGATGAGACTAGCGGGCGCGCGGTGCGCATTAGTCGCGTCGATGAGCCCGGACCAGGCGAATCTGCTTCACCCGAGCCCGAGCCAAAGATTGAGATCGAACAGGCGCCTTCTCCCGAGCAAACGTAAAGGTTGCACTTGCGGCCAGCTATTCGTGGCCTGAGTTTCGAATTCTTTCAAAACGGCTAATGTCCAACAGAAATCATGAAAAAATATTCTGCCTTTACTTTAATGATTGCTCTGGCTCTTTGCTTCTCGCACTTCGCCCAGGCACAAGCCAACAAACAAGCCGCTAAAGAAGCTGCCAAATATTCGCGTGAGGGATTTGAGGCGACGGAAGCCAAAGACTGGGACAAAGCAGTCGATGCCTTCCGCAAGGCGACCGAGCTTGATCGCAAGCAAGAGCCAAACCTCGTCTCCGCCCTGCAACACCGGGGAATGGAATACACGACTCAGCAACAATACCCGGAGGCGATTGCCGACTTTAGCGAAGCACTGAAGCTGAAACCGGATGACGCGGGCATCTATGAGCGTCGCGCGTATGTTGAAATGAAAACAAACGCCTATGATAAGGCGCTGGCCGATTATTCCGAGGCGATCAAGCTCAAACCAAAGGAGGTCCGCTATTATCTGTTACGCGGTTACATCTACGAAACGAAGGAGGACATAAAAAGTTCGATGGCCGACACAGAACAAGCTCTAAAGCTGGATCCAAACAACGAGGAAGCAAAAAGCCGTAAAGCCCGATTGGAAAAGCGGCAAGAGCTGAGCGCATCGCCGGCTCCGCCGCTACCAGCCACCTCGCCGAAAGCGTCACCAGCAGCCGCAAGGACGCCCTGAGTTGCGCAGTCGTTAGCATCAGATCGCCAAGCCGACCCCGCCGTTGGCGCCGATCCAAATGGGGAGCAGCGTTGGCGCGGCGATATGGGTTGCTGAGGTTCTTCTCAGCTCGTGGCAAATTCTACAGAGGGGCCGATTAGCTGTTGTTCGGCGAGACAGCGGGTTCGCCTTCGTCGGCTGTTTTCGATGGCGAAGTGAATCGCCGTTTCCGGCGATTTGCCGGCAACGGTGAGAGCGTCATCGTTACGTTGCGACCGGTGATTTTCGGTTCCATTTCCACCTGAGACATGCTGGAGAGGTCATCGCGTACTTTTTCCATCAGCTGCATGCCAAGTTCTTGGTGTGCCATTTCCCGACCGCGAAATTGCAGCTGGACCCGGACTTTATTTCCTCGATCGAGGAATTCTTCGCCGTGACGGATCTTTGTCAGATAATCGTGGTCGTCGATATTAACGCGAAACTTGAGTTCTTTCAGCTTCGCGCCTGCCGGTCTCTTGTCCCTCTCATGCTTGGAAATATCGTATCTGAATTTTCCGAGCGCGACGATTTTGCAAACCGGCGGGTTCGCGGTGGGCGCAATCTCGACCAGATCAAGGCCAATGCCCTGGGCTTTGCGCAAGGCATCCGACAATTTCATGATGCCGAGCTGTTCGCCTGTGGATCCTAAAATGACTCGGACTTCGCGGGCGCGAATCCGACCGTTTACACGAAATTGTTGTTGCAGATTAAATCAAGCTCCTGGCCGGCGGAACGGGAGTGCGCCGCAACGCCGCATTTTTCTTTGTCGCAGTTCTTCGACTTTTCACTTGGGTGAATTGGTCGAAACACTCTGGCGTCGCCGCAGCTGCGATGACCGCGGTGACGTGCTCGCATTAATAATCGCGCGCCGAGAACAAGTTGTAGGCAACATTTTTGCGCTGGCAAGGCCAATCTGGTGACAATCAGGTGTCCATTGTCCCACAATCAAGCGGCTCCAGATCACGACGGTGGTTCGCCGAAATGCGCTTGGTATGAGGCGTAGGCTTCCGCGTCATCGAGGATCGAGTCCAGCGCGGCGGCAAGCGGCGGGAATCTCACGAATCCGGAAAAAACGGCGCGGTCCCCAATTTCGCTGTCAAACACAAAGGTCGGCCGCTGCGTCACTTGCAACAAATGAAAATCAGCGGTGCCGGCACGGACTCGCGTTTCAATAACGATCGAGCGCGCGCGTTCAAGCAACTCGTTTACATCAAGATTGGCCACCTTCGCCGCAATCTCCGCGGCGACCTTCCAGTCCTCGAAATGTTTGCCTTCGCGCAGCCCGGAGTAGGCAAGCGCGAGACGGACGCGGTCGTCCGCAACCCCAAAGTCTTTGGCCGCTTCCGCCACGCAATTTGGCGCAAGATATTCCGATTGATTGTGGTCGCGCCAATCGCTTCTCAGCATGAATGGCGAGCGCATGATTGTTCCGCTGCGCCGATAGAACCATTCATGTTGCTCCGGCGATGTGGGAAGACCAGACTTATCCATCAGGGCGATCCTCCACAGAAATTCGGCTTTGCCATCGTAACGTTTTTTTAATTCCGCCCAGGCCGGCTCCGCCCAAAAGCACCACGAAGAGATGACATCGAGGTAGTAGGTGACGGTGATGCGCATGTTCGAATTATTCAGGTTAAAAAGTTACATGAGTTACAAAGGTTACAAAGAAGAACGTTGAAGTGTTGAAGGGTTAAATCATCTAATCGTTAAGCGGCTCCTCCATCTGTCATGTTGAGCGAAGCGAAACATCTCTCACTATGCGGTTTGCGACGGATGAGCGGCCAAAAATAATCAGAGATTCTTCGCTTCGCTCAGAATGACAAATAACGCATTCTCGCTTTAACCTTTGAACGCTTTAGCGAATCACGACTGAACCAGCTTCGCTTACGATGCAATTCTTGTAACGAACTAACTCTTTTAACTTTAAACTCTCAATGTGGACCTGAATCATATTTTTCTTTTTCTCGCGGTCGTTTCACCTCTGCTTGTCCTGGCGCGAGCATGGCGTCCCGGTGGAGCTTATCGTGGCTGGCGTATCGCCGCGCTCGTCGTTCTGGTGATTACTGGCCTCGCCTGGATGTTCTCGCGCGGCGCGGCCGGTTACATCGGAGGCGGGGCCTGGTTCGCTCTCCTCTTTCTCCCGGCAATTGGATTACGTAAAATGACGGAGTTCGCCGCCAGGGGAGACTACAAATCGGCCAGAAAACTTGGAGCGACACTTCAAATTTTGCATCCGAGCACTGAGTTGCGCGAGCAGGTTCGACTATTTCATCATTTGGAATCTCGTCAGAGCCACCGAGCCACTTTCAGTTCAGTTGCGGTCAAGGATGAAATCACTCAGCAGGTTCAACCTCGTTATTTCCGGGGCGCGCCTGCCGTTCTCATCCTGATTCTCCTCAACGCGGCCGCGTTCCTCTTCGAAATTTCGTTTGGCGATTGGAACAACCCGGAAGTTCTGCATCAGATCGGCGCGCTCGAGCCTTACGCGGTTCTGGTGCAGGGCCAGTACTGGCGTCTTTTCACGGCACTTTTCCTGCACGGAGGTTTCACACATCTGCTTTTCAATCTTTTCGCGCTTTATGTTCTTGGGCCGCCGCTGGAGCGATCGATTGGCGCGGTGCGATTCGCGCTGTGTTATTTGATTTCAGGGCTTGCCTCCAGCGCAGGGGTTGTCGTGCTGACGGTGATTGGTATCGTGCAAGTGTTCCAGCTGGTCGGCGCATCGGGCTGCATAATGGGCATCGTCGGCGCGTGGGCGGGATTTTTGCTGCACCATCGTCACGCGGCGCACGCGAAGCAGCGCCTGGCAAATATTTTTATGATCATCGTAATACAAACCGCCTTCGATCTCTCGACGCCGCAGGTGAGCATGGCGGCGCATCTTTGCGGATTAATTGCCGGATTCTTTCTTGGGCTTGTCCTTGCGCCGCGATCCACGGCCGCTCTCGTTGACCCCGGACGGAACTGACCAACACCGCCAGTCGACGAAAACTTGCCCGATGAGCTTTTCTTGATTAACTCCGTCTCTGCTTCCTCGCTGCGTTGGCATGCCGACTTTTCAAACTTACAACGTTACTCCGACCTTGCCGGCGACGGTCGAGCCGCTGCGCGAGTTGAGTTTCAACCTTTGGTGGACGTGGGAGCCCTCTGCGCGCCGCCTTTTCCGACACCTCGACCCCGAGCTCTGGAATCGGACCAATCACAACCCGGTCCGTATGCTCCAACTGTCCCGCCAATCGCGGCTGGAAGAACTTTCACAGGACAAAACTTTTCTCCGCGAGCTAAAGCAGGTTTTCGAGGCGTTCGAGAAATATTTGGGTCGCAAGGACACTTATGGAAAAACCGGAGCCGGCAGTGCAATCAAAAACCCCATCGCTTATTTTTCCGCCGAATTTGGCTTTCACGAATCGATCCCGAATTATTCCGGCGGCCTCGGCATCCTGGCCAGCGATCATTGCAAATCGGCGAGCGATCTTGATCTAAACTTTGTCGGGATTGGGCTGCTCTACCGCCATGGTTATTTCAGACAGCAGATCGACAAGGAGGGCGTCCAGGAAGCGATCAGTCTGAATCAAAACTTTTATCACCTGCCGATCAGCGAAGTCCGTCGGGGCGACGCCAATCTGCTGATTTCGGTGCCAATCCTGGACCGCGAAGTTTTCGCGAAGCTTTGGGAGCTACGTGTGGGCCGGATCAAGGTTTATCTTCTCGATACAGACACTCCGGAAAACAGCGCTGAGGACCGATTGCTCACCGCTGAGCTTTATGGCGGCGATCTGGAGATGCGGATGCGTCAGGAAATCATGCTGGGGATCGGCGGAGTGAAAGCGCTTAACGCGCTCGGCATCGAGCCTGACGTCTTTCACATGAATGAAGGGCACTCAGCGTTTCTCGCGCTCGAACGCATTCGCCTCAACATCATCCAGAAGAAGCTCGACTTCTATTCCGCCCTCCAAGTCGTGGCGGCGGCCAATGTCTTCACCACTCACACGCCGGTACCTGCTGGCAACGATTCATTCTCGCGCGAGATGATGAAAAAATATTTCGGCACGTTTGCCAGGGAACTCGACATTCCGTTCGACGAGTTGTTCTCATTCGGCCAGACGCGCGTCAATCCAAACGACCCGTTCAGCATGACCATTCTTGCGTTGCGCTTGAGCCGGCACGCCAACGGCGTAAGCAAATTGCACGGCGAAGTTACTCGATTGCTTTGGAAAGATGTCTGGACAGGCGTGCCGGTGCACGAGGTCCCGATCACCAGCATTACCAACGGTGTTCACACTAAAACATGGATGGCGCCCGAGTTTTCGGCGCTTTATAACAAGCATCTCGGTGCATGGGAGGAGCATCTTACCGAACCCGATTTCTGGCGCGGAGTTATCGATATTCCGGATGCCCAACTTTGGGAGACGCATCAAAACCTCAAATTGCGTCTCATCGGATTTGTCCGCGAGTGGGAGCGGCGGCGGCGCGAGCGCCTGGGAGAATCGCCGGAAGCCATTCGCAGGGCAAATCGGATTCTCGACCCGGAAATTTTGACCGTCGGTTTCGCGCGCCGTTTCGCCACTTACAAACGGGCCACGCTCTTGTTTAGCGACAAGGAACGGCTGAAGCGATTGCTCAATGACACAACGCGACCCGTGCAATTTATTTTCGCAGGCAAAGCGCATCCGCGTGACGAAGCTGGCAAGGCGCTCATTCAGGAAGTTTACAAATTTAGCCGCGAACCGGGAGTCGAAAATCGCATCGTTTTCCTGGAAGACTACGATAGCTACATCGCGCGCCGTCTCGTGCAGGGAGTCGATCTCTGGTTGAATCATCCACTCCGGCCACTGGAGGCAAGTGGGACAAGCGGGATGAAATCGGCGCCCAATGGCGGGATCAATCTGAGCGTGCTCGACGGCTGGTGGCGTGAGGGCTACCACGGCAACAACGGCTGGGCGATTGGCGCCGAGATCGATAATGGCACAAGCGAATTTCAAAACGAAGTGGACGCGAGCAGTCTTTATCAATTGCTCGAGAACCAGATCATCCCGCTCTATTACGCGAAGCCGGACGGCAAACTTCCCCTTGCCTGGTTGCAACTGATGCGTGAATCGATTCGAAGCGTCACGCCCGTGTTCAACACTCAGCGAATGGTGAAGGAATATACTGAGCGGCTCTACATTCCCGCCGCGCGATCGTACGAAGATTTTTCTCGCGACGGTTGCGGCGCCGCGACGCAACTGAGCCATTGGAAAACGCAGATGCGGAAAGATTGGCCGCAAGTGCAGATTTTCGATGTCCAGATCGGGAACAAAGATCGGAAAAACATTTCGGTTGGTGAATCATTACAGATCAGCGCGCGAGTTCATCTCGGCGCAGTCGATCCAAAACACGTGCGCGTGGAGGCGTACCACGGCGAAGTAGATAACGGCGACATCCGCAATCCCGCGGCGACCGTCCTGAATCAGAGCAGCCAGGCAGATGGGGACGGCAATTACATTTACCAGGGATCAGTCCCCGCCTCTGAAAGCGGCACCTACGGCTTCAGCGTGCGCGTTGTTCCCACTCACTCTCATCTCATGCAAGCGCACGAACTGCGTCTCATCACCTGGTCGTAACTGTGTAGCCACGCGCCTGCGCAAATTTCTAAAACTGGACGGATATTCCAGCGTGCAAACGGTAATCCGACACAACCTGTAGCGCTGCTGTAAGCGCTAATGAACGAACTGAAATGTGAAATCGCCGTTCGTAACGTGGCTATCAACCGAGACCACTCGCCATATTACTTTGTACGTTCCCGGTGTGAGCGAGGGCAATGAGACCTGCAGCACAGCCTTGTTTTTTGTGTCAGCGTGCACGTCCTTTTTGTCAATTTCTTTCCCGTTGCATCAAAGACCTTAATGCTGCTGGAAGCCGGCTCGATCGGCTCGGTGAACCAGAGCCGCACCTCGTTAGGTATCTGTTTAACTTTACTACCCACTGCAGGTTCGGCGTGGTCGACAAACGCATGCGCGTAAGCGTGCGCTACGGCTGCGCCGGTCAGCAGCAACATTAAATAAATATTCCTGAACCACTTCATCAGCTTATTTTCGTCCAAACAAAGGTCGCCCAATGGTGTGAGGGAACAGATCATCTAGATAGAAGTGCAACTGCGCAATGAAGCCGGTGGCGTTCCCAGTGCGTGAATTGATGGGGATGACTGCTTCCGCGCCGACCTGAAAATATTTTCCAGACCAGATTATCCCTGGGTTTATCGTTCCTGTAGTCTGCCCGCGCTGTCCGCGATCGAACGGCGTTTCGAAGGCAAGCTCAACAAGCGGAATCAGGTGATCGAAGGGCACACGCAAGCCGATGTCCTTCACTTGCTCCTGCAAGGAGATAAAGCTGTATTCCACAGCGAAGCCGTATTGCAGCACATCGGGATGGCGTTCAATATCGACTTCGCTCTCGCCCGTTTGTCCGTTGGCAGCGAATGTGCGTGTGCTCGCGCTGGTGGGGATCACAAAACTGATGACGCCCGTGATCGCGAGCGGACGAAGGAACGAAAGGCCTTGCGGCAAATCGCCCATGCCCTTGCCAAAAAATAAAGCTGGAGTCCAAGTGCTAAACGAGTCGGACCCTACCCGCTTGCTGCCTGTGCCGCCAACTTCCGCTTCGAGACCTAGCGGAAGGATGGTCTCATGGTCATCATTCTCGAAAAATTCATATTTGGCGCCAAGTTCGAGATTGCCGAAGCCGCTCACTGAGCGCTCCCCACGCGGCTGAAGTACCAGAAGTGTTTCGCTCGCCTCGATACCAAAATTTGGCGTGATGCGTTTGGCGATGTCCACCGAAACCTCGGTGTCTCGCGTGCCGCTTGCCTCCGGTGTGACGATGCTCGAAATCGTGGGAAACGAAAGCTCGTCGGCTACGAACGGGTCATCGGTCGAGAGCGTCGCAGGGAAAAAGCGCTTGCCGGCAAATCCGTGCGAGAAAGAGTTGTCAGTTGAAACAAAAAGCGCGCAAAGGAAAGCAATAGCCGGAACCGGGGCACGTAAGATAACCGATGTAAGAGATCGAACCATTGCGAGGTAGTTCCCGTTGATATTGATGTCAATCAGTAGGCCGGGATAGACCGCATACCGTCTTGCTTTCCGCCTGTCGGAACAAATGCGCCATTGCCTTGGTCAAGATAAAGCGTCGAGCCGACGCGTGAGATTTGAAGCGATTGTCGCCAGCTTCCCGATGGAAAATCTTTTGTCGCTTCAATCGTTTTGGTTTCCGGCTTCAACGCCGGCATGTCGATATCGATCATCGCTTCGGAAAGAATTCTGCCATCCAACGTTTGCGGCGGTGTGATTCCAAGAATGCGCAGAATCGTCGGCGCAAGATCGATATTCCCACTTGGCAAATCGACTATCTCACCGCGACGGAAATCCGGCCCGGCCGCGATCAAGGTATTGAGCATGTCGAACCGGCTTAGAGTGGCATGTGTCCCCTCTCCTGCTTCTCGTTGCCAATCCGCGTCAATCATTCCGCGAACACCGAACTGATTTTTCGAATCGTTCCAGCGGAACGCCATCACCACATCTGGCGCGTGCCGACTATCGATTCCAGCTTCACTCAGATTGAACGTCCCCGGCATTGGCTCTTTCGTGAAAACCACTCCAGCGAAATCCGTCTGCTGCAGAAATTCAAGGAGACGACGCGTAACTTCGGGGTCGTGGCCCTCAATATAAAACAGAACGCTGCCACCGTTTCCGACCACCATGATATCTCCGCGCTTCGGCTCATCGGTAAATTCGGTCTTCGCGCTGAAGCCGGCATCGCGGAGAATTTTCCGCAGATCAACCGACCGTTTGATTGTGGAGAAGCCATGATCCGAAACGACAAACACGTCTGTTGTTTCGCGCATATTTTGTCGATCTAATGCCGAAAGAACTGCCGCGAGATTTTTATCAGACGATTTGACCGCGGCCAGCGCCGACGGCGCACCTGGCGCAGTTTCGTGCTGTGTCAGATCTGGGTTTCCCAACCAAAGAAACGAAAAAGCCGGCACGCCATCTTTCCAGAAAAAATCGGTTACGGCGTTCGTCGTCCAGACGTCCTTCTGCAAAGAGGCAGACGGAAATACACCAAGCGTGGCAATCAACGACAACGCATCGCGCGGGAGCGCTTTGCCTGCGAAAAGCGTAAGGCTGTTTTTCGCACGGTCCGGATCGCGATGTCGATCCAGCAAAAACCCAACGGTTTTTGCGGTAGCAATCACCGTGCGTCCTCCTGCGCCTTGCACGAGCTCGGCAATCGTCGGAAACGAAATGTATTTTCCACCGGATAATTCATCTCCCTTGTCCACGACCGCCGGAGTTTCGACAAAGACTGATCGCGCGCGATCGATTTCCGGGCGATACACATAATTTGCAATCACGCCGTTCTTCCCAGGATAAACGCCTGTAACCATCGCTGTTCCGTTTACGTTCGTCGCGCTCGGATACACGGCGTGGTGATTACGAAAAATGACGCCTTCCCTCGCCAGTTCCCAAAGCGTGGGCGTGTTTTCCTCGCTCACGAAATCCGGCCGCATCCCGTCCCAAACGACAACCACCACATGGCGCTTTGCCCGCACTTTCTCATTGGCGAAGCCGCGCTCCCCACACGACAGAGCGATTGCGATCGCAAACGAGATCGTGAGAGCGCGTAAATGCAGCATGGACGGACGATAATCGGCTAATCGGGCCGCGCGAGTTCACGTACGATTCTGGGCAGCACAGGTCGCGGGACGTGCTTCTCAAGAAAAAGTCACCGCGAGCCAGCGTGAATCAGTGACTTGAACGAAAGGCGGGGCGGCATGTCAGTATACGAGTCTTAAAACGACCGAATGAAGATCACCTTCGTATTGATCATCAGCGTGACGGCGACCACATCGATTGCCGCTCCGCTCATCCCAACCGCGCCCGGGACGGCCTGGCGATACAACATGACACAAGAAGTAGATCACGGACTCACTGTTCCCAATATCAGACCAGACCCTGACGGCAAAATTCGCACCGCGGTCGTGTATCGCATTGAGGGAACGGAAAACGTTGACGGGAAGGAGCTTCTCAAATTCGAAATGCATCGTGCGGGCGTGATCACAAACACTGACCTGCTTACCGTGGACGAACACGGAATTCTCTGTTGGGCGCGGATTAATCTGGATGGCGAATTGGTTAAATTTGATCCGCCGCAACCGATAATCACCATGCCGCTTAAGCGGGGCGCCACGTGGAATTTCGAAGGAGAGGCCGGTGACCTGAAAGTTCATCAGCAATATGAGGTGACGGGAGAGGAAGACATCAACGTACTGGCGGGAAAATTTCACGCGTTCCGCATCCACAGCGAGCAAACATCGCCCAGCCCCATGACAATTGACCGCTGGTTCACGCCCGGCACCGGAATAGTGAAGGATGTCACAACAATGCGCGCTCAAAACGGCGATATGCTTGAGCGCATCTCGCTCGAATTGGCAGAGCTGCCCAGGGTCACGGCCAGACCGGAAGCGAAACCCGAGGCAGCGCCGAAGCAGGTCTCCGTGAGCTTTGCAAAGGAGCAGCATGGCAACGCGAGCACGACGTTTTCATCCGATACACCTCAGATTTATGCGCGCTGGCACGGGCAGCGACTGCGGAGAGGCGCAAAGGTGCGTGCTGTCTGGATCGCCGAAAATATTGGCGAGGAGTTTCCACCGGATTACAAAGTAGACGAAGCTTCCGCCATCGCCGAAAGCCCGACGGCTCACGGAGCATTTACGCTGTCCCGGCCCGAAGATGGTTGGGCACCTGGCGATTATCGCGCGGAGTTCTACGTGGACGACGTGCTGGTAGAAACGGTGAAGCTAAAGATTGTGAAGTGAATCACGGCTCCCGTGATTCGTTGTAGCCGCCATCGCTGCGTCGAGGCGCGCGGTGCGTTGACACCAGACACGGCGACACAGCGCCGTGGCTACAACCCCTTCATGATCTGACGATTGGACCTAAGCCTGATATTTTTTCTTGAATCCAAACCGAACGCTGGCTGCATCCTAATGACAGGAGGGATGTTTCCAATGAAGAAGATCATCATTTTGTTTTTCGCCTGCGTCGTTCTGGTCGCCGGATGCCGGTGGGTCGGAATCCGAGGCAATGGCAACATCAAAACCGATGAACGCACAATTAGCGTCTTTGCCAATATCGACGCCAGTGGCGCATTTCAAATCGAATGGCAAAATGGAGAACCTGCTCTCCGTATCACGACAGACGAAAATCTTCTTCCCTACATCGAGAATCAGATCTCCGGCAACACGCTTCGCTTGCGCACGCGCGAGCAGATTCGGCCGACCCACGGAGTCAAGGTCGTGATTTCAAGCCCAACCCGCAACGGGGCGCGGATCAGCGGCGCGGTGAAGCTCACCGCGAACCAGCTCTCCGGCCCGAAATTCGCTTTCGAAGCGACCGGCGCATCGCAAGTCAAACTCGATGGCAGCATCGACCAACTCCTGGCTGATATGACCGGCGCAAGTGAGCTAAATGCCAGTGGTCTGCAAACCAGAACCGCCGAAATCTCCACCACCGGCGCAGCCGACGCGGAGATCGCGGTCAGCGAGACATTGAAGGTCGCCATCACGGGAGCGGGAAAAGTCACTTACTCCGGCAATCCAAAGACAATCGAGAAACACATCACCGGTGCCGGCTCGATTCGGCATAAGGATTAAAGGCGCACAGAACTTGAACCACGGATTACGCGGATTACACAGATGAAATGAGAGAAGGAAAACCGTATGCCATTCGGTGTATCCGTGGCATCGGCGTTATCCGCGGTTAAAACGCTCAGTTGTTAGTCAGGTGCTGGCCGCGGCGAGCACCTCTACATCGATTTTTCCCAGCGGCGATTATTAGGGTAGGCTCATCACGCCGTGGAAAATTTCATCTGCATCCAGTGCGGAACCCAGTTTGACGAGACCGCACGACCGCCACGCTCCTGCCCCATTTGCGAGGACGAACGGCAATTCGTTCGTCACGTCGGTCAGGAATGGACTACGCTTGATCCGCTCGCGCGTGATCATCATAACCGAATCGAAGATGAGGCGTCACAACTCCTCGGGATCGGGACCGAACCGGAATTTGCCATCGGGCAGCGCGCATTGCTCTTGCAATCGCCAAGCGGAAATCTCCTCTGGGATTGTATTTCATTGCTCGACGACGAAACCATCGCCGAGATGAACATGCGCGGCGGTATCCGCGCCATCGCGATTACGCATCCGCATTTTTACTCGTCGATGATTGAGTGGAGCGAACGATTCGATGCCGAAATATTCTTGCATGCCGCCGACCGCGAATGGGTCATGCGCAAAAGCCCGCGCATTCAATTCTGGGAAGGAACAACCTTCCCACTTTGGGATGGACTAACGCTGATCAATTGTGGCGGTCATTTTGAAGGCGGCACAGTGCTGAACTGGCCGGCAGGCGCCAATGGCAAGGGAGCATTGCTCACGGGCGACATCATTACCGTGGCGCAGGACCGCCGTTACGTCAGCTTCATGCGAAGTTATCCGAATCTCATTCCGCTTGGACCCACGGCAATACGCCGCATCGTCGAGAGAATCGAACCATTCTCATTCGATCAAATCTACGGCGGCTGGTGGCAGGCGAACGTCTTGTCCGACGCTAAAACCGCGGTGGCTCGCTCGGCGGAGCGCTACCTGCGCGCGATCAGTTCCTAATTATCCTTGTGACAAAATCCAAGCAACCATTCCTCATTCGAATCCTGGCATGGTTCGCGGCGTTGGCTTCGGTCGGGATGTACTTGTCGATCGTGCTCGCGATTCTCGATATCGGGCCACACGTCATGGGCGGCGAGCGCGTTACGCGAACCGAGTGGTTGCACCTTGCCGCGCCGTTGGTGGCGGTGATTGGCGTTTTGATGGCGTGCATCAGCTATGGATTCGCGACGGAAAAAGCGTGGTCGCGTCACGGTGTGATTGCGATGTTCGCGCTAATTGTTGTTTATGCGTCGATCCTTGGCGCACTGAATCTGATGCATCACGCGATCATCTGGCGCGCGATTATCAACAGTACTTTGTTTGGTGGCGCGTCGGTTTGGTATTTTTATTTTAAGCCAAACGTAGCGGAGTATTTTCGCGAGCTCGCAAACCGATGATCACACGACTCGCAGAGCCGTGGTTACAACTTACTTGACCGAGAATTATGGCGGACCGCGAAACTATCGAGTCCTACGTGCCGGCGCGGCTCGACCGGATGCCGTGGAGCCGATGGCATTGGCTGATTGTCGTTTCACTCGGCGCGACCTGGATTCTCGATGGTCTTGAAGTCACGCTGGCCGGCGCGTTGGGCGGAATTTTAACGCGCCATGAAACACTCGGATTGACCGACACGCAGGTGGGAGCGAGCGCGACCTGCTATCTCGCAGGCGCAGTGCTGGGCGCATTGCTCTTTGGTTACGGCACGGACCGGTTCGGCCGAAAGAAACTGTTCTTCATAACGGTCGCCGTTTACTTGATCGGGACAGCGCTGTCCGCGTTTTCCTGGAACTTCGCCAGCTATGCTGTCTTTCGTGCGCTGACCGGCGCCGGCATCGGTGGAGAATATGCCGCGATCAATTCGGCAATCGACGAGTTGATTCCGGCGCGTGTCCGCGGCCGGGTGGATTTAATAATTAACGGCTCGTACTGGCTTGGCGCGGCACTTGGCGCGGCCGCGACCCTCGTGCTGCTTGATCCGCGCAGGCTGCCAATCTGGCTGGGATGGCGCTGCGCGTTCGGGATTGGCGCCGTGCTGGGTCTCATTGTGATTTTCTTTCGCCGATGGATTCCAGAAAGCCCGCGCTGGCTGATGATTCACGGACGGAATCCCGAGGCGGAACAGATTGTTGGCGAAGTCGAGCTAAAGATCGCAGGCACCGGCCACCGCTATTCGGCGGTTGCCGGACCGCCAACGCGGATTCGAACGCGCACGCATACGCCTTGGTTTGAAATCTGGAATGCAATCGTTCACGAATATCGGCGGCGTTCATTTCTTGGTTTTGTGTTGATGCTGACGCAGGCCTTCTTCTACAACGCGATCTTTTTTACCTATGCGCTCGTGTTGATGCGGTTCTATGGTGTGCCTGAGGAAAGCGTGGGCCGCTATCTCCTGCCGTTCGCGCTGGGAAATTTGCTCGGGCCGCTCCTGCTCGGGTATCTGTTCGATACGATCGGACGCAGGCAAATGATCGCTGCGACCTACGGGCTCGCCGGGATCTTGCTCGCGCTAACAGGCTGGCTTTTTCACGCCGGCTTGCTCACCGCGCAAACGCAAACACTGGCATGGACGATTATTTTTTTCATCGCGTCGGCTGCAGCCAGTTCGGCGTATTTGACGGTAAGCGAAATTTTCCCGCTGGAAATCCGAGCGCTGGCAATCGCAATTTTCTTCGCAATTGGAACACTGGCGGGCGGCGTAGGCGCGCCGTTGCTGTTTGGATGGATCATCGGCACGGGATCGATTACGGCATTGTTCATGGGATATCTGCTCGCGGCCGCGCTGATGATTTTTGGTGCATTGGTCGAAGCTTGGATTGGTGTCCCAGCCGAACGGCGATCCCTTGAGCATGTGGCCGCGCCACTCTCGAGCAAGGGTTTGTAGGGGCGTCTGTGTCAGACGCTCGCCGTCTCACAGAGACGGCCTACAATTTTTCGTCGCCGAAATGCTGAGCTCGCGAGTGTGAATCGGGCCCGCGGGCGTCAATTCGCTCGAATACAGATGAAATGCCTCGACCCGAATCATTCCCGCATCAAGATCAAGATTCGACTGTAAAAACGTGCGAATCGATTGCGGCGCGACATCCCGGCAACGTGCAATCGTAATGTGCGGATGCCAGGGACGAAGTTCTGGCTCGATGCCAGCGGCCAGCGCGGCTTCCTGCACGCGCTTGTGCACTTGGAAAAGATGCGGATGTCCGTGACCGACGCCGATCCAAATGATTTTCGGTGGGCCTTTCTGCGGAAATGTGCCGGCGCCGGTGATCGGTAGAAAAAACGTCCCAAACTGGATCGCGCTGAGTTTTTCACGCAGCACAGGATCGACATCTTCCGAAACGTCGCCGAAGAAGCCGACCGTGAGATGCATTTGGGCTGCTTCAGTCCAGCGCACGCCGCGAATCTTTGGATCAAGATCGACCAGAAACTGTCTGGTGGATTCCGGCAGCTCGATCGCGACAAAGAGACGTTTGGCCACATAACTAGTCAGCCACAAATTTTACACGCGTAAAACTCGGAACATAGGCGTGTCACCTGTCCACACAGACTACAAGTCGATGTTTCGAGGACCTTCGTTATTCCGCTTCGTCGCCTGATCTGCCAAATACGTTAGCCAAGCCGGGAGCAGGCGGCGTGTTTGCGAGCCGGGCCGCGATTGATTGCCTTCGTGGTCGCCTACTTTGGGAAGAAAGTGGTTTACCATTTTCATCCAATAGCCTGTCAGATTCGGAAAGAGCGCATTCCCAAGAATCGCCGCCCGCGCGGCAAATGTGAGGGTAAGCGATGGCTGACCGCGACGGCAGGCAGCAAGGATTTTTCGCGCGGCGCGGTCGGCGTTCATTGAGATCAGCGGCGCGCCAGCGGAGGCAGCGAACCAGCCAAATTCGGCGTCGTGTTTGCCTTTGAATTTTGCATTCACGTGCGAGCCGGTGCGCATCATCCCTGGCGACACGGTTGTCACGTAAATGTTATCGCGTGCCAGTTCAGCACGAACCGCGTCAGAGAGACCGGTGAGCGCAAATTTGCTCGCGCTGTACGGGGCGAGGTGCGGGACAGCCACTTTGCCGCCAATGGAAGAAATATTGACGATCCGGCCGCCGCCCCACCTGCGCATTTCGGGAACAATCTGTGTAATCAATTCAAAGGGCGCCCAAAAATGCAGTCGCATGGCGCGCTCGAAATCTTCCCGCGCCATGTGCTCGAGCGGGCCGACCTCGATAATGCCTGCGTTGTTGATCAGAATATCGATCTTGCCGAAGTGATCGATGATTTGCCGAACCGCAGACCGAATTTGCTCTCCATCAAGCAGGTCGCATTCAACCCCGAAAACGTTCTGGGCGTCGCCCCGCCGGGCAAGGTCCGCTTTTGCGCGCCCGAGTTCCTCCGCATCGCGCGCAATGAGCGCAACCTTTCCGCCTGCCGCGCAGATTTGTCGCGCGACCACGAGTCCAAGTCCGCGTGATCCCCCGGTGATGAGAACCACTCTATCGCGCAAGGAATAATGCGCCGTGCGGATTAGGCGCAGAATCAACCACGCGATGAAGAGAATGGCGCCTGCGAGCAGCAAAAGGCGAACATTCATTTCAGCAACTTACAGTCCGGCACGGGAGCCTTCGCGGCAAACTGCCGCGAAAGACAGGCTGGCAGCCTGTGCTCCCCGAATCAGCCGTGTTTGCGGTTGAAGCGCGCGACTTCACGCGCGGTCTCGCGATCAACGGCGCGCTTCTTCAGATCCGCGCGTTTATCGCGCGCCACTTTGCCCTGGGCAACGCCGAGCTCGGCTTTGAGCTTTCCGTTTTTCCAGTAAAGCTTGAGAACCACAAGCGCCCGCCCGGCGACTTGCGTTTCGCCATAAAGCTTGTCGATCTCCTGTCGATGCAACAACAATTTGCGAACGCGCTTCGCGGCCGGGACTTCGCGGCTGGCTTTTTCGTACGGTTGAATATCGGCGTTGTAAAGAAAGGCTTCGCCATTTTCGATTCGCGCGAAAGCATCGCCGATGTTTGCCTTGCCTGCGCGGATGGATTTGACCTCGCTGCCCTTTAGTTCGATCCCGGCTTCGTAGCGCTCGAGAACGTGATAATCGCGCAGCGCCTTGCGATTAACAATCGACTCAGGCGACATACCAGGCACAGGCAAGATTGCCTGTGGAACCGCTTAGGCGCCGTCCGAACTCTCAATCGGCTCGAAGGTCAACTTGCCCGCGATGATTTCCTTGAGCGCAATATCCGTAAGCGACATCCGCGGAGTCGTCTCCACCATCGGCCGATGTCCCAACCCGAGCTGCCGCACCCGCTTGGAGACAACGTTGATCAGAAGTTGCTGATTCGGGATAACCTGGGCTGCTTCTTGGAGAAGTTGAGTCGTCATATGGCGCAAGGATCGAACGGGGCGGGATGCCTCCGTCGGGAATTGAAGAATGGTCGGCACGCTGCCTGCGAGAGCGGATGGAATGAGTTGCGGCGCGAACATGGTAAAAACGAGTGTGGACTTTCCAAGCGGAGCGGCTGCTTGTCAACGCTTTTGTTCGTCCTCTACTTGTCAAATTTCTGACAAGGCTCAATACTGCCGGATGCCCTCAGCTAAGCCAGTAAAGCTTCCGCGCCCAATTAAATTCGACGATGCGATGAGTCGAACGATGCGCATCCCGCCGCCGCCGATGGGAAAGAAGGCGCAGAAACGAGTGTGGCGAAAGAAGAGCCGCAAAGGCTAAGAGGAAGTGCTCCCACCATACCGTTTGCAACGCGCGTCGAGTATTGGCGCTTGGATTGCGATAGCGCCACTATAGCGTTTTTCATGGTACTGACTCTCTGGCTGTTTTTCTGCTAGCTCGATCAGATTGTCGGTTCAGGCGCTAGAAGCATTTGTGAATTGCATACTCCTCCGTCTCAGCGGGCGCTCGTCCCAGGTCCGTATAAACTGATCTCGGCTTCACCTTCTAAACTTTTCTCACTTGTTGGTTTCCTCGATCTCCGCGTCCCAGACAGTCTTCGTATATTTGCCGAGCCGGTATCTGACTCGTACCCGATCGCCCTCCTTTAGTTTGTCGAACTGTCCTTGATCCGCCTGAACGTTCAACGTGCGCCCATCATCAAGCATTCGAACTTTTACGAGCCACTGTTCGTCTTTCAACGCGCGCGGATCGTGGCTCGTGCCGCGTACGTCCGGTTTCATGACGTAGCCGTCCACCGTGATCTCCTCATCGCCGATTGGACGTGGCTGCTCGGCGCTCGTTGAAACTTCATTTGGACTCGCCGCGGGACCGGCACGCGACGTCTTACTGATTGGCGGTGCAGCCGCGATATGCTCCTTTGCAAGCACGACTGCTTCACCGCTCTGCTTTTCACATCCGGCCAGACAGACAATCGCAAATAATCCGAAAACGAATCGCAACACTACGCCCGATGTGCCCTTGCGAAGGCTTGATCGTCAAGCTCAGTCACACCTCCTAAGAGTGTCGAGAATAAGCGATCTCTTTTGACATCCCGGTGCTCAGCCGAAATACGCTCGCGATCATGAAACCGTCGCGCCCAATTCATTTGCCGCGATTTGGATGACGCTGATGCTGGCTGCGCTTTCAGCAGTTTACTGCGCCAGCACGGCGACCATAAAAGTCGATAGCGACCTTCTTAATTCCTTCTTCTTACTTCCTACTTCGAGACGAATCTCACCTGAAGATTTGCAAATCGTCGCTTCGCATCAGCGGGCGGTGAATCCGCCGTCGACGATCAGACTGTGCCCCGTCACAAAAGACGCTTTGCCGGAACAGAGCCACAAAACGGCTTCGGCCACTTCCTCGACTCGGCCGAGGCGGCCGATGGGATGAAAAGCGGTAAGATCATCCTTTTTCATATTCATGGCATCGGCGAGGCGATCGACCATCTCGGTGTCGATCACGGCCGGATTGACCGCGTTGATGCGAATCCCTTGCTCGGAGTATTCCAACGCAGCGACTTTCGTGAGTCCGATCACCGCATGTTTGGACGCAGCATAGATCCCAATTCCCGGGAACCCGATTACGCCTGCGACCGATGAGCAGTTTACGATGGCGCCGCCGGCTTGCTCCAACATCCGCGGGATCTCGTACTTCATCGAAAGCCAGACGCCTTTGACGTTAATGTCCATCACCGCGTCGAAGTTGGCTTCAGTCTGCTCGGCGAGTGGCCGCGGGTCGCCCTCAATACCGGCGTTGTTGAAAGCGATATCGAGCCGGCCATACGTCTCCACCGCGTAGTCCACCAACGCCTCGATATCAGCCGCAACCAGGACGTCGGTCCGTTTAAAGCTGGCTGTCCCGCCGGCATCACGAATCATGGAAACGGTTTGCTCGCCTCGCTGAACATTGCGATTACCGATGACGACCTTCGCGCCCTCGCGAGCAAACGCGATCGCCGTCGCGCGGCCGATTCCTGATCCTCCGCCCGTTACCAGTGCAACCTTTCCCTCAAATTCTTTCATGATGTCGATCTTGAAGATTGCCTGCTCAGCTGACAACTGAATCTTCGAGCTTCTTCTGCATTCGATGTTGGGCGTTCGGTTTAACCGCAGCGAATAAGTGAATTTACGGCACGAGGAAAATCTTTCCGGTGTATGGATCTTTCACAGCAGATCCGGGGGCAAAAGCGCTGACATCGACGTAATTTCCCTCCGGTAAATAAGGACTTGTGACGATGCCTTTCTGGCCTGGGACGGGAATTCCATAGGGCATATCTTGTTTTGCCTTTTCCGCAGGCGCAGCTGAAGCCCGCAGCACAGTGGGAGTAAACTTCTCTTCTTTAGGAGATTTTGATGGCTCCGCGGATGGAGTCGGACTCGCGCCGGGGATATTTGGTTCGCGGGAAGTGGGTCGCCGGGAGTCCCGCGTCTTCCTAGTTTGAGGGCGCGCCGGCTGAGGCTTGAAAGCCTTCGAAATTGAGTGACCAACTTTCTTGAAAAAGTCTCCTGCTGGATCGGCGTTTGCCAACCGTCCGCTTAAAAAGAAGAACGCGACGACCAGCAATGGAGTCCAGCGCGAACGAATGAGGCGATTAATTGAGTTCTCGGCGTTCAGTGTGAGATGTGATTGTCCTCACGATTGCACTCTAAGAGAAGAAAATTTTTCTACACCAGGGGGCTCGAGTGATGACTCAGTACCAGCGCTGCTCGCACCCGTGCTTCTCTCAAGCAACTGCTACAATTTTCGTACTTCTCACTCACCGTGCCGCAAGAATTCGCCACTCGCTGCCAGCTCCTTGCTCCTGGGCGACGACCGCCGGTATTGCGGTCGTCGCTGGCGATTAATATGATCGCAGGATGTTAAAGGCCATTCCATTTCTCCTCGTGCTGGCGACGGCTGCTTTTGCGCAAGATTCCTCCAAGGACGCAGCGCAGGTCTGGAATCTGGAGAAAGCGTATTGGGAATACGTGAAAGCCGACGACCTGGAGAAGTATCGTACCCTGTGGCACGAGGGCTTCCTCGGTTGGCCATTTGTCAGTTCAGCGCCGACGCGGAAAGATCACATCACCGATTGGATCACCGCGAACACGTCCAAGGGCGTGAAGTTGCAGTCCTACTCGATCGAGCAACTGGCCATTCGCGTGACCGGCGACATCGCGATCAACCACTATCGGATCAAGGCGAACTGGGCCACGGGCGAAACAGCCAAAGTGCGAACGGACGCGCTGCGGATCACGCACACGTGGATCCGTACTCACGGCACGTGGCAAATTCTCGGCGGCATGTCCGCTCCTGTGAACGCGAACGGTCAGTAGTCCTTGGTGATGTCGTCAGATGGCTTCTGTCGTTTTTCTCCGTGCAGTGAACGTCGGCAAAGCTAATCGATGTCAGCCGGCGCTGATCGCGAAAGAGTTGGCGAAGTTTGGCGTCGTTAACATTGGCGCGGTTGGGACGTTTGTTGTACGCAAAGATGTCAGCAAGTCGGCGCTACGTGCTGCGATCGCTAAGAAGTTGCCGTTCAAATGCGAGATCATGATCTGTCCCGCGCGCGACATCATTAAGCTCGCATCACAGGATCCATTCTCAGAACAACCCTCCGGCCCGGACATAACGCGGTTCGTCAATGTGTTAGCCAAACGACTTCGCGCGCCACCTCCTCTTCCTCTCAGTGTGCCCTCGGATGACGACTGGCTCATTAAAATCATTGCGATCCAGGACCGATTCGTCTTGGGTCTGTATCGTCGGCAGATGAAAGCGATCAGCTACCTCGGCAAAATTGAGAAAAAATTCGGCGTCGCAGCGACGACCCGCAACTGGAATACAATTCAGAAGATCGTGCAGATTCTCAGCGAAACCTAGCGCTGCTTTGCTGGCTTAGCGTTCCCGGCTTGCCAAGCCGTAGCCTCTCGTCGCGCCGTAGCTCAGCGAAGGGAGATGGCGAAGGCTGGTCACCACGCGCAATTGGAACACGATCGAAAAAGTCGCGAAAATTCTGCAGAGTAAGATTTTTTAATTCCTAATTTTTGCGTTCTTCCTGATGGCCTATGGCGCCAAGCGATCGCAAAGCGTGTCGGCATGATACGACACCAGGCTGCGCAGCTTGAACCAGCCGCTATCCTTCTTCGACATCTGCCCGATGTTGTTCGTTTCATTCTTCGCGAAGTCATTCCACGAGTTGTAACGTGAGATCGCGAGGAAGGTCCATGCCGCGCCTTCCAAGTGCTGCAGGAGAATGTTTCCCGATGAGGTATCGACGGCGCGATTGGGCGGCTCGCTCAAAAACTTCTCGAGCGCCTGCCGTTGACCCGGTTCGGGGCGATACACCGAAACGACGTAAGCGGAGGCGGTGCTTTTCGTCGCGTCATCGATCCCGAGTTCTTTGGCAAATGTCGCCCACGATGGACCATTCACGAATGTGTCAGTATGCCAATCACTGAGCGCCATTTGACTGGCTGGCGGTGCTGGTCGCGACGCATCGACGGTTGCCTTGGTGCCGAGGTGTTCGATCACGCAATAATCCCACGCATCCCCGTCTTGGTGACGCAGCATGATCATATGGCCGGGCATCGGCGCGTCGGGAGCCTGTTTCTTCAAGACGTCGGCCAACTCGGCGGCCTTTCCGAGCGCGGCTTTCGCGAAGTGAACGTGATACACGTCCGTTCGCGCAGCAGGCGCTGCCGCAGTAGCGGTGGTGGCCGGCGACGGGCCTTGCGCCCACGAAGGTGACGTGAAGCCGAGGGCGGCGATGATAATGGGAAGTGCGATTTTCATAACGAGCTTTCTTGTTGAGGTGAGAGGCTCGTCCGGAAACCCGGTACCCTGTCTGGGCGAACCGCGAAGCCTACGCTTCGCATCTAAGTTATGCCTCGAAGTTAGATACGTCGGACCGGTTGAGTCAAGGATTTTAGTCGCCCCGCTCAGCGGCTGGTCATTTGCTCCAAGTGTTCGGGATATCGATCGCCTTCGACCTTGATCTGTGATGCGGCGCTTTCGATGTCACGCAGATCGTCTGGAGTAAGTTCGATTGCGGCTGCTTCAATGTTCTCTTCGAGACGTTTCAGTTTCGTTGTGCCTGGGATTGGAACAATCCACTGCTTTTGGGCAAGCAACCACGCAAGCGCGATTTGAGCAGGCGTCGCCTTCTTCCGTCTTGCGATCGCGCCAAGCAGGTCGATCAACGCCTGATTCGCTTTTCGAGCCTCCGGCGTAAAGCGCGGCAGCGTGTTGCGGAAATCCGAGCTGTCGAACGTGGTGTTTTCGTTCATCTTTCCCGTGAGGAAGCCTCTTCCCAAAGGACTAAATGGAACAAATCCGATTCCGAGTTCTTCGAGCGCCGGTAGTCCTTCCGCTTCAGGCTCCCTCCACCACAGCGAGTATTCGCTTTGGACTGCAGTGACCGGTTGGACTGCGTGTGCGCGACGAATCGTTTGCACTCCCGCTTCAGAAAGTCCAAAGTGCTTCACTTTGCCTTCGCTAATCAGATCCTTCACCGCTGTCGCCACGTCTTCAATTGGCACGGCGGGATCGACACGGTGTTGATAGAATAAATCGATCACATCGCTCCTGAGTCGCTTGAGCGAAGCCTCGGCGACCTGCTTGATGTGCTCCGGCCGACTATCCAATCCAGTCCACCCCGGCCCGCCGTTGGGATCGGGTTTGAAACCAAACTTGGTGGCGATCACCACTCGCTCACGCATTGGAGCGAGCGCTTCGCCCACAAGTTCTTCGTTCGTGAACGGGCCGTAAACTTCAGCGGTATCGAAGAATGTGACCCCGCGATCGACGGCTGCGCGAATCAGTGAGATCATCTCCTGCTTGCCTGCAGGCGGCCCGTAGCCAAAGCTCATTCCCATACAGCCCAGCCCGACAGCTGAGACTTCCAAATTGCTCTTCCCTAGTTTGCGCTTCTGCATATCTAAAGATCGCAGCTCACACCGCAGATTGGCTCAACAGAAGGCAACGAAGTAAAGAAAGACTAAATCGACCTTCGTTGATTCGTTCGTTCCCACTTACTTACCGGCTGCCTCGGCGGTCGGACCATCTACCCAGCGGCCTCCCAGCACGCCGTGTTCTCTTCGTTTTCTTCCATTCGAGCGGATTTTCTCTCAACTCTCGCTTGTCGCGCTGTAGTTTTAACGAAGGAAGAACTATCAACCATCAACTTCTCTGATATGAAATCACTCACTGAACATCTTTGGTTCGAAGTACCGGATCGACGCGGATTCATCAATATCACGCCGAAGATCGAGGAACTCTTGCACCGGAGCGGCGTGACGGAAGGCCTTTGTCTGGTCAATGCCATGCACATCACGGCTTCGGTATTCATCAACGACGACGAACCGGGCCTTCATCACGACTATGAGCTCTGGCTAGAAAAACTAGCGCCGCACGCTCCGACGAACGCCTATCGACATAATCGAACCGGCGAAGACAACGCTGACGCCCATCTCAAGCGCCAGATCATGGGGCGCGAAGTCGTCGTGGCGATCACGAAAGGCAAACTGGATTTCGGACCGTGGGAACAGATTTTCTACGGCGAATTCGATGGAAGAAGGCGCAAGCGCGTGCTGGTCAAGATAATCGGAGAGTAGCGGTTCTGACCTCCGGCTTGTCGCCTCTGACCTCTTATCACTCGTCACCCTTCGCCATTAATGGGCTCGCCTGCGCGCGTGCGGCACGGTAGCATGCGCGCGTTATGCTGAAGCCCTACTTCACTCGAGCATTTGTTTTCTTCGCCGTAATTGCGTCCACACAATCAGGTCCACTCGCGCTAGTCGGCGGTCGCTTGATCGACGGCTTTGGCGGCCACGCGCTCGCGAACAGCGTGATCATCATCGAAAACGAGCGCATCAAGGCTATTGGCACAGTCGGCGCGCTGCAGGTTCCACCCGATGCCGAAATCATTTCCACCGAAGGCATGGATGTGCTGCCTGGTCTCTGGGATTGCCACGTCCACACGACCCTGCTCGGTCACAGTGATTACGTGCATTGGGACAAAACCTATCCCCCGCGCCTCGGCAGCGAGATCATGCCAGCGGCTGCACATCAACTCCTCATGGCTGGTGTCACTAGTGCGCGCGATCTCGGTGGTCCGCTCAAAGAGAGCATTAGCCTGCGGGACCGGATCAATCGCGCCGAAATTCCCGGCCCGACCCTTTACGTCGCAGGCCCTTTCATTCAGCACGAGCCGTATCCCGGCACTGAGTACTTCCGGTGGGGTGTAAAAGGCGCGGCCGACGGCAAGGCAAAGGTGAAACAGCTCGCCGACGCCGGTGTGAACATCATCAAGCTGATCGATCAGGATCAAATGACGTTGGAAGAAGTGAAAGCGGTAGTGGACGAAGCCCACGCGCAGAAACTTCCTGTCGTCGCGCACGCACACCGCCCGGAAGAGATCCGGCGCGGCCTCGCTGTCGGTGTCGATTGCTTTGAGCATACCGGCTTGGCTGCAGCGCCTGGTTATCCCGACGACATCTTGAAAGCCCTGCATGAACGAACAGCGAAAATGAGTCTGGGACCGCTCTTCTGGTGTCCAACCATAGAAGGCTTCATCAATTACGAGTCGTTAGTCGACAATCCCGAACCGCTTGACGATCCAGCCAACTACGACGGCATTCCCCCCGACATCGCCGCAGACATCAAGCAATCAATCGCGCATCCGAATCAGCTGGCCTACTTTCAAATCACGCCACTGCGCGCCAAAACAGTCCGGCACAAATTTAAGCAGCTACAGGACTCTGGCGTGGTTCTGGTCATCGGCACCGACAGCGGCATTCCGATGAAATTTCACAACAGCTCCACCTGGCACGAACTAGACGCGTGGGTCAACCATCTCGGCGTCGACTCGATGAGTGCGATTCGCGCCGCAACTTACTGGCCAGCTGTCATGATGAAAGTAGACAAAGACTATGGCTCAATCAGCGAAGGCAAGTTCGCCGACATCATCGCGGTCCGAGGCGATGTGCTGCGTTACATCGACCTCTTGCAACGGGTCGACCTGATCATCAAACACGGCAAACGCGTGAAGTAGCGAGGTGCGCTTTCTAAATTCTTAATTCCTCCTTCTTACTTACCCCGGTACTGTTCGTCGCTCACGTGTTCCATCCAGTCGACCGGCTTGCCGCTCGTCACTAACTCTGAATTTCTCGCTCGAGAATTCGGGAAATTCTTTTGGATGAATTATGCCGGCGAGAATCTCCAGACTATCGACGATGCGCGGGCCGGGGCGAGAGAAGTACGCCTTCGCGTCAACAATATAGACTCGGTCATTTTCTGCGGCTGGTAATGAATCGAATCGCGGAAATTTTCTGAGTAATTCGTAATCGCGTCGCGCACGATCGGCATCGTACCCGCAAAGCGCCAGAACGATGATGTCCGGCTGCGCCTCCAGCACCGCTTCCCATTTTATCTCCACTGATGGTTGATGTTTCCGGCCTAGCGGATCACAGCCGCCGGCAATCTAGACCAGTTCCGGTTGCCAATGACCAGAACAGAACACGGGATCGACCCATTCCATCAGGAAACATCGCGGGCGATCCTGAATTGCTGCTCCTCGCTCGCGCACCGCTTCAACACCATCCGACAATTCTGCGACAAGCTTTTCCCCACGTTTGGTCACGCGGCACGTTTTCGCCACACGACGAATATCCTCGAAGATATCGGACAAACTAGAGGGCTCGAGATTCACGAGTTTCGGCGGACCGCGCAAAGTTTCTGCCAATCGCGCGACTGTCCCGTAACCGACTGCGCAGACGTCGCACAATTTTTGCGTCAGGATCACGTCTGGACGGAGCTCGCGCAGTAACTGGGCATCGATTCTGTAAATGGTGCCGTTATTCCGCAGCGCACGGCCCACCCAGTCATCGATTTCACGGCTCGTTAGTCCGGCGTTATAGACTGGACAACGAGTAACACGTGGCTTCGTGTTCGCTTGCTCCGGAAAATCGCACTCGTGCGAAACGCCGACGACGTCGTCCATCAATCCGAGCGCTGCAGCGATTTCAGTCGCGGCCGGCAACAAAGAAACGATCCGAGGCATGAACTAATTTAATCCGCGTGACTTTGAACGCCTAACGCGCGAATTGCTCGTCAGGGGTCTGATGACGCGTGAAATCTCAAATGCTCAGATACGACCGCGTTCGATTCCCCTAAGAGCAAGGTTTTCGACAACATACCAACAAACTCCTACCGAAATTAAAGATTCACCGTCCCGCGCAGCACTTCCACCGCGTATCCGCCAACACGAACGTTCGTGACACGTTGGCCGTCTCGCGTTGCTCGCACATACATTTCGCTCGGACGACGAATCTCGGCCCCCTGTCGAATCAGCACTTGTTCGTCACTGTTTGCGATACCGTGTTGGATCATCCAACTCGCGGTGCAACCGGCGGCTGATCCCGTGGCTGGATCTTCTGCGCCGTACATGAACATGCGCGCCCGGGCTTCGAGCCGGTCTTTTTCGTGCCGTTGCGGACAGACAAAGTAAAAAAACCTGGCGTCGGTGTTCTTGAGAAATTCTGCCGCTTGGGCGCTATCGAACTTTAGATTTGCCAGGGTCTTCTGGGTGCGAATGCCAACAATCGCGAATGGGAATCCGGTCGAGACCGCTTGGATCGGCTCCAGAATCTCGTCCGCCGCGATTCCAATCATGCGAGCGACTTTTTCTCGCGACAGCGTCGCTCCGAATTCCGGATCGCGTTGGCGCATTTCCCCGAACACCTGACCGTCTACTCGGTTACGACCGGCATTCTCCGAATTGGCGGTGAAACGCACTGGAATCTTCCCCGCTTTCAGGTCAAGGACGATCTCATCCGCGCCGGAAGCCCCGGTATTATGCAAATACAGCGCCGTGCCCAGAGTCGGATGTCCGGCAAACGGCAACTCTTCTTCTACTGTAAATATGCGGACTCGTTTTCCCTTCTTTGCTTCAACCTGCGGCTCGCGTGGTAGGATGAATGTTGTTTCGGAGAGATTCATCTCGCGCGCCAGCGCTTGCATTTGCTGGTCGCTCAGGCCGCGCGCGTCCGTGAAAATCGCGAGCGGATTACCGGTAAGCGGCATCTTCGTAAAAACATCAAGCTGCACGAATTCGTAACTGTCCGACATCTTTGGGCGTTCCTCTTTCAGACGATTTCTTAGATCTTAATTTGTAGCTTCTTACTTTCGATACTGCTCATCAGGAACGTGCTCCATCCACTCGACGACTTTGCCGTTCAGCGCTTCCTGAATGGCGATATGCGTCATCGCGGTCGTCGGCGTAGCCCCGTGCCAATGTTTTTCACCCGGCGCAAACCAAACCACATCGCCCGGCCTGATTTCTTCTATTGTGCCGCCCTCGCCCTGGGCCCAGCCGAGACCAGAAGTGACGATCAACGTCTGACCGAGCGGATGTGTATGCCAGGCGGTGCGAGCACCCGGCTCGAACGTGACGCTTGCGCCACGGACACGTGCGGGTTCGGGTGCTTCAAACAGCGGATCAATCCATACTTCACCCGTAAACCAATCCGCCGGCCCTTTGGTGCACACTTGCGTACCAACTCGTCTTACCTCCATGTTTTCTCTATCAACCCGCAACGATCAACTCTCAACCATTTCAAACCGACACCAATGGAAACGCCGTTGACGCCTCTCGAATTTGCTCGCCGCGCGCGCAAAATTTATCCCGAACGTGTCGCTGTGATTGATGGCGACTCACGCTGGACCTATGCGCAGTTTCTTGATCGATGTGATCGTTGGTCGGCGGTTTTGCAGAAACTCGGAATCGGACCGGGCGACCGTATCGCCTATCTCTCACCGAACACTCACGGGCAGCTCGAATCGTTCTACGCAGTCCCGCAAATCGGCGCTGTGCTGGTCCCGTTAAACTATCGCCTCACCGCGGACGACTTCGTTTACCTGATCAATCACAGTGGTTCGCGCATGGTCTGCGCAGACCGCGATTATCTTGGAACGATCGACAGCATTCGGTCCCGGCTTCCATGCGTTGAACACTTCGTCGCCCTGACCGGAGAAGCCGAGCACTGGCTCAACTATGAAGCAATGGTCGACGCGAGCTCGACTGAATTTGTCCGTCCGGAAATTCACGAGACTGATCTGCTCACGATCAATTACACCAGCGGCACCACTTCGCGTCCGAAAGGCGTGATGATCACCCACCGCAATGCCTGGATGAACTCTATCGGCACGCTACTCCACGCACCCATGACCTGTGCTGATCGTTATCTGTGGACGTTGCCAATGTTTCACGCCAACGGCTGGACCTTCGTCTGGACTGCAACGGCCGCGGGAGCGACTCACGTCTGTCTGCGCAAAGTCGAACCGCGCGCCGTCTTCGAATTGATGGCCACCGAGCAGATCACCATCCTATGCGCAGCGCCGACCGTTTTGATCTCGTTAGCAAACGCGCCGGAAAATCTCCGCCGCCTCGCGCCGAAAGGAATTCGCGTTGTCACGGCCGGTGCGCCGCCCGCAGCCTCCACCATCCAGCGGCTTGAAGAAGAACTGGGCTGGACGATCACGCACGTTTACGGGCTGACCGAGACAGCCCCGTTTATCACGGTCTGCGAGCCGCGGGCGGAACATGCGTCCCTCCCGATCAGCGAACGTGCCGCGATCAAAGCGCGCCAGGGTGTCGAGTTGATTACCTCGGGTGAGTTGCGCGTAGTGGACACGCAAGGCAACGACGTGCCGCACGATGGTGTTACTCAGGGTGAAATCATCGCTCGCGGCAACGTGGTCATGGCCGGCTACTACAACGATCCGCAAGCGACCGAGCAGGCTCTGCGCGGCGGATGGTTTCATACCGGCGACGCCGCGGTCGTGCATCCAGATGGTTATGTCGAAATTCGCGACCGTCTGAAAGACGTCATCATCAGCGGCGGCGAAAATATTTCTTCTGTTGAAGTTGAAGGCGTGCTTTTGCGACACCCGGCAGTGCAGGAAGTGGCGATCGTCGGATTCCCGAATGAACAATGGGGCGAAGCGCCGCATGCCTTTGTTGTTCTCCACGAAGGCGCGAGCGCCGATGAGCGCGAGCTGCGCGAGTTTGCGCGGGCGAATCTGGCGCACTTCAAGGCGCCGCACAGCGTGACCTTCGTCAAAGAGCTACCCAAAACTGCGACCGGCAAGATTCAGAAATATATTTTGAGAAAGCAACGGCCGGCGATCGCTCCGCAGTGAGCCAATTTGCTTTAGGCTCTCAACTAACCACGCTCAACTTCTAGCTTACCAGCCGTGAGTTCCAAGACACTTCGGTGACTACTGCTGGAACGTAATCCCTGACGGACTCGGGCAACGCCGGGTAGTAGTCGTAACGTTGGCGGTTGTCCCGCCGCCACGCAGCGTCCAGCAGTCGCCGAGGGTAGAAGAATAACAAATCTCGACCGCGACGCGCTGGCGATCCTTGTTCATCTGGACGTAGAGCGGGTTGGACCTGTCGTAGAGAATCGGATTGTTCTCCGGATCGCGTGGGGTGAAGACGGTCATCGATTCACCCGCCGCGACCACGCGTCCGCTCATGTCGCTCTCGGAATAAGGGTGTTCCCCCGGCCCGACCAGTTTCCGGAGTGCTTCAGGCCAGTCAACCACCGGCTGACCATCCACCTTCACAACGACATGGCGGATGATCGCGGGACCGACGCCCTTATTGGTCAGGATGAAGTGAATGTCCGGATGGTTGGTGCTATCAAATTCCAGGATCGGCCACACCGCCGCCCGCACCTGCTGGCGCTGCATGTAAGCGGTATAACCGGAAACACACAACGCCAAAAATCCAACAAAGGTCGCGATGACTGCGTCGTATCGGCTGGCACCGCGCGTGACTTTTTCCTCCGGCATAAAGGCGATCTTATTCGCCGCTAGGATTTATTTCAATTACTGCGGCGGCCTAGACGAAGGAATAATCGTTGCGTCATTGAGTCGCACGGGTCGACGCTGACTTGATGTCGACCACCGGCGTGCCGTCGAATGCCTCAATCGGACCGATCTTCACGCGTCTGCCGTCAATCTCACGCACGGTCACCGGATGCAGCCCGAGGGGGTTTGGCCGCGCCGGTGAGCGCGTATAAAAAACGCCGGTGAGCGGACGAGTCGGATCGTTGCGCGGATGTCCTTTCAGCACATCGCGCTTCGCTTCATGCAACCACGTGATCACGATCAGTTCGTGACCGACTTCCATTCCCACCAGCGCCTCGGCAAATCGCGGTTCGATTTCGAGCCACGCGTCCGGCGCGCCTTCCGGTCCCTGCCGCGGCGCGTCCTCCCGGCCCTTCACCGTCGAGCGAATGAAACCAACCGGTTCCAGTGTGTAAGAGCTCTTCTTATCCAACGTTATTCCAGCTTTCTGCGACACAACTCTTCCGTTAACGTTCCACCGGCGAATCCTAAGGCTTACGCGAGCGGCCAAGTTCCGCCGCAAGCCGATCCAGATTTTGTTCGTTCGCCTCGGCCACGACCGACTTCACTTGCTCGAAATGTTCGCGGGTATCGAACCGCTGACGCCAGCTCAGCCGCGTTTTGTTTTTCCCTTCCTCTGCCAACGTGACGAAGAGTTGAAAATAATGCGCGGGATCAGGATGACTGATCACGATCCGCTCCGGCTCCACAATCTCCTCCACCACGTATTCGTTTTCATAATCAGCGCCGTCCGGCCCGTGCAATGTCAGCTGCAAACGTCCGCCCGGCCTGAAGTCGAATAAATGAATGGTGCTCCGAAAACCCTTCGGTCCCCACCATTGTGCGAAATGTTCCGGCTCGCGAAACGCCTGAACGACTTGCTCGCGTGATGCGTTCAGCACGCGCGCGTGCACCGACTCCCGATCGGCGGTGTTTGTTGTTGAATCTGAATCCGACTGATCCATGGACATTCTTACTTCTTACCTCCATCCATGTAGCGATCGTCGGCGGCGGATGCCTCTTCCGGACTGCTGCCGTTCTGACGCGCGCTCACATAGGGCGCGTACCAGTCCCATACCAGTCCCACCAGTGATGCGCGCCGTGCGTCTTCTCATAGTGGCCGTGATGCTCTTCCGTCTCGCGGAGGAGCTCTGCAAGGGTTGCGACATCCATGGTTTGTGCTGCCGTCAATTTCCATTCGCGGCCGGGAAGCCGGGCCGTGATCTCTTGGAGCAGCCAGCGGTTCCCGTCTGGGTCCTCAAAGGAGGCAAACGAGAAGTAGGAACGACCTTTCGGGTCGCGCCAGCGACGCGCGGGTTCTCCATGGCGTTGTTGAAGAGGCCGCCGGCGTAATGGAAGACGTCGCTGACGTTGACGCCGCGGGCTATCAAGTCCTTGCGGGCGGCGTCGACGTTATCCACGGCGAGGACTAGGTCCGCCGAGCCAGACCTGGCCGACGTGACTCCCTTGCCAAAGATGATCGATGCCCCTGAACGAGGAGGAGTAAATTGTATACCCCGAAAGTTTTCACTCACGATGTCGATATCTAATCGGAACCCCAGTTTCTCGTAGAATGCTTTGGCGCGATCGACGTCGGAAACGGGGACGATTACCACTTCGAGTTTCATGTTCATGATTACTGCTCCTTTTCTTTGTTCTCGGTTCTGAACTTCATTACTGGTCCTCCCTGAGCCATGGCGGTGTCAACGATCCACTCTAACGGTCGCGGCTGAAAATTCAGTTCGCGTTTTGCCTTGGCATTCGACACCCCTCGCATCTGAGTCCCGTAGTAAACCGCATCCGCACCACTCGCTTTCAGAGCATCTTCAACCGATATCTGCGGCGGTCGTGGAGCATTCAGCCATTGAGCGAACGCAGGGAGCCATTCGCGCACCGCTAAAGGTTGATCATTCGCAATCAGATAAATACCAGGATTGCCTTGCTCTGCTGCTGCAACTGTGGCAATCGCCGCGTCCTCAATGTGTAACCACGACCAGACGCCTTCGCCATTCCCGACGATCGGGAACTGTTGCCGTCGCACCTGTTGGGCCACATCGCCATCGGGGTTAAACCAAGTGCGGGGTCCGTAGAAGAAGCCATAGCGCAGCGCAATTCCTTCTATGGTAGGGGTATCGTGTAAGCGACGCTCAAGCTCAGTCACGACCCGAGCATCCGCTGCAACCGCAGGCGAGGCATTAAACGCTAAGGGCGTTTCTTCATCGGCCAATCCACGACCAGGAACTGCCCAGAAAGCGATTGACTGCCTCAGGTAACGCCGCACACCCGCCGCTTGCGCGGCTGCCAGCACATTGGCACCGCCTTCTAACCGGATGCGGTTGTTGAAGGCGGCGGCCGCACCCAACGACTCACGAGTGTAGGTTTTGGGTAGAGCGGTGAGTTGTTCGATCACCACTTCCGGCTGAGCGCGACCGATAACCGCTTTGATCGCCTCTGGATCAAACACATCGGCGATTGCAGGCTCTATTCCCTCTGCCACTAACGATTGTGCTCTTTCTGGGGAGCGGGTCAGAGCTACAACGTCGTGTCCTCTGGCAAGTAATTGGCCGAGTAGCGGGCGACCGATCGCTCCCGTTGCCCCCGCAACAAAAATCTTCATCTGTGAAACCAGTCTGCCGGCCTTTTGCTGGAGGCCTGTGAACCACTTCGTTTAATTTCCATTTTACCAACTCCTCTACTTTTGATCGCGGCGAACCAGGGAAATACGCGTGAGTTAATGTATCCCGGCAACTTATCTGGCAACAGCGCGCGGTCGTCTGTTAGGGTAGCCGCTCAGAATGGAAAGCAAGCACGATGCGATGACCACCGCCGAAGCGACCTTGGCGCGCGCGCGCGGCGCGACCTTTCTTGGTCACCCCAAAGGTCTTTTCTATCTCGCGTTCACCGAAGCATGGGAACGATTCTCGTATTATGGAATGACGGCGCTGGTCGTCCTTTACATGGTCAATCAGTTGTTGCTGCCAGGACATGTCGAGCACATCGGTGGTTTTCCTGGGTTCCGCGCAGCGGTGGAATCGGTTGTCGGCCCGCTTTCAACGCAAGCGCTCGCGTCGCAGATTTTCGGTTTCTACTCCGGTTTCGTCTACTTCACGCCGCTGCTCGGCGGCATGATCGCCGATCGCTGGATCGGACAACGCAATGGTGTCGTCATAGGCGCCTTGTCGATGAGTGCCGGTCATATCGCGATGACCTTTGAAGAGTCATTTCTCGCCGCTCTCCTGCTGCTCGTCGTCGGCTCCGGTTTTCTAAAGGGCAATATTTCGGCGCAGGTAGGTGCGCTTTATCCAGCAGAAGACGAAGCGCGGCGGACCCGCGGTTTCATCATCTTCAGCACGGGCATCAACATCGGCGCAGTCGTCGGACCGTTAGTCTGCGGTCTGCTCGCACAGGTTTATAGCTGGCATTACGGCTTCGGCATCGCCGCTATCTTTATGCTCCTCGGCCTTGCGACCTATCTATATGGATACCGCTACCTGCCGGCGCGGGTGGAGAGAAAAAAGTTCGAGGGCACTCGACTCAGCGCGGCCGAACGGCGCATCGTTTACGCGCTCATCACTGTGATGATCATCACGATCTTCCAGTCAACGGCTTTCTATCAAGTCTTCAACGTGAACCCGATCTGGATTCAACACCATGTCGCGCTCGATGTTGGCAGCTTCCGGGTCCCAGTTCCCTGGTATCAATCGATCAATTCGGTTTTTAGCATCCTGGGCGTGCCGCTGCTGTTCTGGCTATGGCGTCAACAGGCACTGCGGGGTCGTGAGCCCGATGAACTCGCGAAGATCGGCATCGGAGCGTGGATCGCCGCTGCGAGCAATCTGATCTTGGTTGCCGCAATTTTCCTTTCGGGTGATGCGCCGGTTCATCCGATCTGGCCGTTCCTCTACAGCGCCGGACTGGGAATCTCCTTCCTCTACTACTGGCCTACGCTTCTCGCACTGGTTTCGCGGGCCGCACCAGCCAAACTGAACTCCACCCTGATGGGACTTGCGTTTATGACCCTGTTCGTTTCGAACAATCTGATCGGCTGGATCGGCGGTTTCTACGAGAAGATGACCCCCGCTGCGTTTTGGACAATGCACGCGGCCATCGCCGCCGGCGGAGGCCTTCTTGTCTTGCTCTTTGGTCGTCGCCTGAGTCGCACGCTTCACCCGGCTCCGACTTCTTAATTCTTCCTTCTGCCTTCTTACTTTCTGCGATCCGTGTGACGTTCGTCAACGAACTACCGAAAACTGCGACCGGCAAGATTCAGAAATGTATTTTGAGAGCGCAACGACCTGCGATCGCTCCGCAAGTCAATGTTTTCACCTGCTTCCTATGTAACGATTCAACGATTAAACCGATCACGTCAGCGACAGCTCAAATGTTAAATGTTTAGACGCGACCCCATTCTCTTTCCCAGGATTAACCGAGATGCTTTTCGGTCTCGCAAAAATCGAGCGAATCCTGTCTAGTCTCTAAAACCGTGAACTACCTCTTCGTGTTTGCCTTGGGCATTGGCTTCGCCGCGGGCTTGCGGTCGCTTACTCCGCCTGCTGTCGTGGCTTGGGCCGCTCATCTTGGCTGGTTGAATCTCAATAATTCCCCGCTCGCCTTCATGGGATCGATAATCGTTGTCGTTATCTTTTCGATCCTGGCTCTGGTCGAGTTATTCGTTGATCTGCAGCCTCAGACGCCGAAACGAACGGCCCCCGTCCCGCTGGTGGCCCGCATCCTCATGGGCGGTCTTTGCGGTGCCTGCCTTTGCGCGGCAAGTAATCAATCGTTGATCATCGGCGCGATTCTCGGTGCGATCGGCGGAGTGATCGGAGCGTTTGCCGGTTACGAAATCCGGAGAAAACTGGTCGCGGCGTTGAACATCAAAGATATTTTCATCGCCCTACCGGAAGACTTAGTCACGATCGGACTCGCCTGTTTCTTTG